>DASQPS010000029.1:0-3600 GCA_035643845.1 Gemmatimonadaceae bacterium
TGCGCCTCGGCCCATCGCTGGGGCCATGGAGATTGACGCAGGCCGTAGCGGCAACAACGAAGCACGTCGAGCAGCCAAGCGATCGCGCGATGCCGTAGACAACATCGCGCCGCTCGCGACGCTGGAACTCAGCTCGCTGCAAGCTCCTCTGCCATCTTCGCAATTCCCTCTTCGATGGTTCTGGAGTGGTGCATTGAGCAGAACCTGGGCCCGCACATCCCGCAGAACTCGGCGCTCTTGAAGTATTCGGCTGGCAGGGTCTCGTCGTGGTACTCCTGTGCGCGTTCCGGGTCGAGGCTTAGTCGGAACTGCTCTTTCCAGTCGAATTTGTAGCGCGCGCGCGAAAGCGCGTCATCGCGATCGCGTGCGCCCTTGCGGCCACGCGCGACATCGGCCGAGTGCGCGGCGATCTTGTAGGCGATGACGCCCTGCCTTACGTCCTCGGCGTTTGGCAAACCGAGGTGCTCTTTGGGCGTGACGTAGCAGAGCATGTCAGAACCGAACCATCCGATCATGGCCGCACCGATCGCGCTCGAGATGTGATCGTAGCCAGGTGAGATGTCCGTAACGAGCGGACCAAGCGTATAGAACGGCGCATCGCTACAGACCTCTTTCATGCGGCGAACGTTCATCTCTATCTGGTCCATCGGGATGTGCCCCGGACCTTCGACCATCACCTGTACGTCCCGCGCCCATGCTCGCCTTGTCAGCTCGCCGAGCGTGTCGAGCTCCGCGAACTGCGCGCGATCGCTCGCATCGGCGATGCATCCCGGACGAAGGCTGTCACCGAGCGAAATGGTTACGTCGTACTGGCGGAGAATGTCGAGGACGTCGTCGTAGCGCTCGTAAAGCGGGTTCTGTTTACGGTGCGCCATCATCCAGACTGCGTGGAGCGATCCGCCGCGGCTTACGATTCCAGTGACGCGTCCGTGCACGAGCGGGAGATGCTCGATGAGAATGCCCGCGTGCAGGGTCATGTAGTCGACGCCCTGCTTTGCCTGGTGCTCGATCATGTCGAGCAGATCATTGGCGGTGAGCTCCTCCAGCTCCTTGTCCCATTTACCGTCCGGACCACCCTGCACCGCCTGATAGATGGGCACGGTTCCGATCGGCACGGTGGAGGCAGCAATGATAGCTCGACGAATTCCGTCGATATTGCCGCCGGTCGACAAGTCCATCACTGTGTCAGCACCGTATTTCACTGCGATGGACAGCTTTTCGATCTCGCCGTTGATGTCGGAGGAGACCTGCGAGTTGCCGATGTTGGCGTTGATTTTAACGCGGGCGACTTTGCCGATTGCCATTGGCTCGAGCGCGCCCGCCAGGTGGTGGATGTTCGCCGGAATTATCAGACGGCCGATTGCGATCTCGTCGCGCACTAGCTCCGGAGAAAGCTCTTCCCGCTCGGCCACAAACCGCATCGCGTCGGTGACGTCGCCACTGCGGGCATAGTGCATCTGGGTTGCTGCCGTCGATCTCTGTGACGCGCTGGAGCCGTTAGCTCCGCTCGGCATGGCAGGAAGCCCTGAGGGCGCCTGCGCCGTTCCTGCTGTTTCCATCGTTCGACTCCCTACGCCGGTACTAACCGGATCAGGTTCTGAGGGACTTTCTCAGCCGCGCCCCGCCTCCGAACTGGAGGCGAAGTTTCTGTCAGCGTGGCACCCCTGTCTCTCAAGAAAACTAGTCGATCGTCGGGGAGCGTGCCTTACGCCTCGCAATGCTCGTCCATATGGTATGGGGAAACTTGGCGCCTTCATCGGCTCGACAATCGGGAGTTACGCTGGCTGGTACCTCGGCGCGCGCTTTGGCTTTGCCGCGGCGTTTATCGTGAGCATGATAGGTACGGGGTTTGGCCTGTACTACGGTCGCAAGATCGCCCTGAGCTACGCGGATTAGTATCCGGCACTGACAATTGGTCGGCGAAAAAAAGCCGCGCTTTTCGAGCGCGGCTTTTGTGTTTTTCAGAGTGCCAAATCAGACCGACTGCTGCACCGTGATCGGCTGGGTCAATTTGAGCGAGATGCGTCCGCCGTTCGGAACGCAGCCATCGTACTTGCCCGTCGCGCCGGCGACAACTGCGCCTGCAGCAGCTCCAGTGGCGGCTCCGATCACAGTCGATTTCGTGTGGTGACCAAAGATTTGTCCCGCGATCGCGCCTATGATCGCACCCGTGGCGACTTTCTTTCCGTCGTTGCTGGCGTCACCGTTACGAACCTTGTCGACCTGCGCTGACGTCACGTTGGCGTTCACCGGATAGGTGGTTCCGTTGAAGGTGATCGAGCGAACGACGAACTCCATGGAGATGTTGTCGTTTGCGTTTTCGCTTCTCTTGAGCGAAGTAAGCTCGATGACAGCGGTCGCGCCCGCCGGGATGGCGACGCCGTTCGTGCCCTCGACCGACTCGGCCACGCTGGCGGTGAATTTGTCGCCGACTGCGTAGGTGTTGGTGCAGACGCGTTGCCCGGAATAGAGTGAGATCTGGGAACCGCTTGCGATCGTGCCAAAGGCTCGCGTAGAACCAGCGGTCGACCCTTCAGTAACGGTATTTCCGCTCGCCGTTACGACAGGGGCTTTTTCGACCGGCGCTGGAGCGGCGCGCGGGGTCGAAGCAACGCGGCGCGGGTTTCTGCTTGGCGTCAGGATTTGCGCCGGGGTTTGGCGTTCTCTGACTTTGGGAGCGGGTTCCGCTGGGTTGACTATGGTTGCGGTCGTCGCCGGAACGTCTTTCAGCTGTGGCTGCGCCATCGTGTCGGCGTTCGCGAGGCTGAGGTCGTGGGCGAGCGATGTGTCCTGGGCTAATGCGTCCCGGGCTAATGCGTCCTCGGGTTTGTCACCCTGTTTGCAGGCGCCCAAGCCAATCGTAAATGCAACGAGGACCGGAGTAGCGATCCTCGAGAAAGTGGTTTTCATCACGTTTTCGTCTCGAAAGCAAGAAAGGGGTATGCGGTCGGATCGGCCGCATACTTGGTCTGGCTAGCGGCCCCGAGGCATTGCCGGGCCCATACCGCCGGAAGTTCTTCTTGACCCGGGATACCCGCCAATTCTGCCGCCTCCGGGAACAAAAATAGGAATGTGCTGGTTTACACCACGCCGGCCGTCGGTGCGCGGATCGCAGTCATCGCCATCACCAATCACGATACCACCGCGAATAACCGCTCCCAGAATGCTGCCGAGGACGGAACCACCCGAGCCATTACCGACGCTGCCGTTGTCACCACCAGACGACGGACCGCTCGGCAAGGATACCTGAGCAGGCTGAGGACGCGGAGACACTGGTGTCGGATCCGCGGCAGGCTGCTGGACAGCAGGTTGCCGCTCGGTTTCCGCGACCACGGTCGCCGGAGCTTGGGTATGCACGACCTGCGGAGGAGCCTTCGGGGCCGGCTTGTGTTTTCTCACGCGAGCGGACGGCGCTACCTGACGGGCAGGTGGAGTGGTGCGCTCGATCGCCGAGACAATCTGTTGGGGGGCGTTGGGCGAAGCGTTGGCGAGCGTGATCCCGTCTGACGACGAGGCAAGAGCCAGATCGTTCTTGAGATCAGCGTTCATCGAGGTCTGCTTGTCACCGCTGCAAGCTGCGAGGAGCACAGCACCCGCTCC
>DASQPS010000030.1:0-6787 GCA_035643845.1 Gemmatimonadaceae bacterium
TGATCGAATGCGGGATGTAACCCCGCCACGTCTCGAACGCGGCCAGGTCCGAGATGTTGACGATCGCTCCGCCGCGATCGCGCATCACCCGCGCCGCGGCCTGCGACAGAAAGAATGGCGCGCGAAGGTTGAGCGCGAACATCGCGTCCCAATCCTCGACGAGCACCTCGCCGACCGGCGTTCGAAGCATCACCGCCGCGGAGTTGACCAGGACGTCCAGCGCACCAAACACCTTTACCGTGTGCTCGATCAGTCGCGGGCCCGTTGCGGGATCTACCAGATCCCCTGGCAGTGTACGCGCCTCGCCGCCACCGCGGGCGATCTCGGCCGCCGTATCGCGCGCGCCTTTCTCCGAGCCCGCGTAATGCACGCTGACGCGCATCCCTGCTTTGCCGAGTGCGAGCGCGATCACGCGGCCGACGCGCGTCCCGGCACCGGTGACGAGAGCGACTTTGCCTTTCAGCTCCACCGCGAGCGCTCCATCACTTGTTGCTAGTCGAGGTCAGAGCGGCAACTCGCTCGTCCTGTTTGTCGAGCCAATCGCGCGGCACGTTCATCATGCCGAGTCGCCGCGGCCCGTCCGTGGCGCCATGCCAGTCGGACCCGCCGCTTGGGACGAGGGAGAAGAAGTCCGCTAGCGCCTGCAATCGCTTCATGTCCTCGGCCGAATGACTCGGGTGTCGTATTTCCAGCCCATCCAGGCCCGCTGCAACGAACGGCTCGAGCCTTTCGCGCCGTCCACCATCTCCGGGATGCGCCCAGATCGCCAGCGCCCCGGCTTCATGCGCAATCGTGATCGCGTCCTCAACCGAGAGCTTGTCCTTGGGAATAAATGCGCTGCCGTTGGCTCCAAGGTATCGCATGAAAGCATCACGAAAATCAACGACGACACCACGCGCAATCAGCGCTCTGGCCACATGCGGGCGCCCGACCGCTCCGCCGTTGGACTCCTTGAGCACCTCGTCGAGCGTCAGTGGAATGCCAAGCGTGTTGAGCTTCTCGACGATTCTCCCGGCTCGCGCGTGACGCGAAGCTCTCAGCTCGAGGAGGCGCGCTTCGAGCGCTTCGAGCTGCGAGAGATGCAGCGCGAGCAGATGCACTTCATGCTCGCCGTCGAAAGCACTGAGCTCGACACCGGCGATAACGCGTATTCCAACGCGGTCTCCGGCTTCGCGAGCCGTGCGCACACCATCGATTGTGTCGTGGTCCGTCAGTGCAAGCGCGCCGAGCTTGCACCGCTCTGCGGCCTCGATGACCCGCTCGGGAGGAAGCGTCCCGTCAGAGGCAGTCGAGTGCGTATGGAGGTCGACGAACGCCGGCCCGCCCGCCTCGGCGCTCACCGCGCGTAACCGGCCTCAGGCGATGTGAAGCTTGGCTGTGATTGGTCGAAGAGCTCTCTGAGCTGACTTTCCGACAACTCGGCGAAAGCCTGCTCACGGGATCTCGAGCCCAGTGGAGAGTACCGAGTCACGCGCACTTCGCGGCTGTTGCCCGCGTCCCTCGAGAACAAAAGGCCGAACTCGTCCTGCGTGTACTGCGTGATATAGCCTGAAGGAGAGACCTGCCACTTCTGTCCGTCGACTTCGAGAGAGCGGGCCGGCATCTAGATCTCCACTTCCTGGTAGACGCGCGACGGATCGAGCGTTTTGTGCGGCGCGTTTGCGTGCGCCACCGTGAGTGTTTGCTCGTCGTCCGCCTCGGTGAACTCGACGAACGCACCCGGCAGAGCGGCTTCCTCGAAAACCCAGAAGCGGCAATTCGCGGCGGTGTAATGCGACCGAAGCGCTTTGAGCCTCTTCGCGTAATTCGCGCGTTCCGACGCGGGAACTGTCGAGCGCTGGATGGTGAGAGTACGCGGCATCTTAGAGGCCGGTCTCCGGAAACGTCTCGATGGTTTTTTTCACGAAAGCGAGGAATTGGTCGGCGATCGCGCCGTCGATGATCCGATGATCGAACGAGATTGAAAAGTAAGCGCAGGTACGGATTGCGATCGTGTCCTCGCCGTCGGAACCCGGCAGAACCTTGGGCCGTTTTTCGATCGCGCCGACGCCGAGGATGGCAACCTGGGGCTGGTTGATGATCGGCGTTCCCATGAGCGACCCGAAGACGCCGGGATTAGTGATCGTGAAAGTGCCTTCCTGGACTTCTTCAGGGGACAGTTTCTTTGCGCGCGCGCGGGAAGCGAGGTCGTTGAGAGCCTTCGTGATTCCAGAGAGCGAAAGGTCGTCTGCACGCTTGATGACGGGGACGATCAACCCCCAGTCGAGTGCGACGGCGACGCCGATGTTGATCTGCTTTCGGTAGATGACGTTCGTTCCGGCTACTGAAGAGTTCATCACCGGGAACGCCTGGATGCCTTGCGTCACCGCTTTGATGATGAAAGGCATGTAGGTGAGTTTCTGTCCGGTAGACGCCTCGAAGTCTGCGCGGTTCTTGGCGCGGATTCGCGCTACGCGAGTGAAGTCGATCTCTATGAACGATGTGACGTGGGCGGCTGTATGGCGCGACGCCACCATGTGCTCACTGATAAGGGCGCGCATCTTGGACATCGGCTCGACGACGTCTCCGGGCCACGCTTCGGGAAGCGGCAGCGACGGACCTGTCTGCGCGTAACCCGTTCTGCCTCCAGCCAAAGTTGACGGCACCGGCGCGCCCGACTCGATGAAGCCGACGATATCTCGCTTGGTCACTCGTCCTGCCACGCCACTGCCGTGCAGCGAAGCGATGTTCACCCCGTGCTCGGCCGCGATTTTCCTGACAAGTGGCGAAGACCTGGTGCGAACCCGCTCCTCGAAAGAGTTGCCGTTGCCGGCATGAGAGGCAGCGATTGCAGGAGCGGTAGGTTGCTGACGCGATGGCGCGGGAGCAGGAATAGTTTCCCGTTGGGGGGCGGGTGGAGATCCGGAATCCGGAGTTGAACCGGAAGACTTAGTCGGCGCGGCCTTGCCCCCCGGCGGCGCATCAGTCTTCCCGACCACCGCACCCTTCTCTGTCTCCAAGCGGCCGACGATGGTCTGTACCGCTACGGTCTCGCCTTCTTTCACGAGCACCTCCGCGAGTACGCCCGCGGCAGGCGCCGGAATCTCGGCATCGACCTTATCCGTGGATATCTCGAAAAGAGGCTCGTCGCGCTTCACCTCGTCGCCCACTTTCTTCAACCACTTGGAAAGTGTGCCTTCCGCGATCGATTCGCCCATCTGCGGCATGACTACGTCTACGCGCGCCACCGATTCTCCTTCATTCTCTTATTCGTCGGACCGAGTTTGGTTCAGACGTCTCAATGCAAGAATTGGGAGCGTGAAGGCTCCCACAACCGCTCCAATACCAGCATACACCCACCAATTGCACGCCGGAAGTCCCTCAGGAGGTTTGCAACCCTGAACGCTGCCGACGACCTTCCCCACGAACACTGCGATCATTCCGCCGCTGAAAAAGCCGGCGACCATGGTAAGGCATCCTATCGCGAACTTCCGTGGACGCGGAGCCTCGCGGGCCTGGCCGTTCGAACCCATCAATACGCAGCGAGCTTCCGCAACGCGACCACGATGTCGGATGTCTGCGGAAGCACATAGTCCTCTAGCGGCGGGGAATATGGTAGCGGGACGTCCGCCGCGGTGACGCGGAGCACCGGAGCGTCGAGCCACTCGAATGCATTTTCATTGATGCGAGCTGTTATCTCGCCAGCTATTCCGCCAGTCCGAGTGTCCTCGTGCACAATGAGCACGCGATTCGTCTTCTTCACCGTTGCAACGATCGCTTCGTCGTCCATCGGCAGTAGTGTCCGGAGGTCGATCACTTCGACGGAGAGACCATCTTCTTTCTCCACCTGGTCTGCGGCTTCGAGCGCCTTCCACACCGTCGCCGCGTAAGTGATGATCGACACATCTTTTCCTTCTCTCGCAATTCGAGCCTTCCCCAGCGGAGTGACGACATCCCCCGCCGGCATCTCTTCCTTGATACGACGATACAGATACTTGTGCTCGAAGTAGAGCACGCAGTCCTCGTCGCGAATTGCTGACTTGAGCAGTCCTTTGGCGTCGCTCGCCGTGGCCGGATAGACGATCTTTAAACCGGGGGTGTGCATGAACGCCGCCTCCGGATTCTGGGAGTGAAACGGACCTCCTCTCACATACCCGCCGCTCGGCCCGCGCACGACCATCGGGCACGGAAGCATCGCCCGATACCGCGCCGTCGCAACGTAGTTCGTCAGCATGTCATAGCCGGTTGAGATGAAGTCGATGAACTGCATCTCGCACACCGGTCGCATGCCCATGTGCGCGGCTCCAGCCGCCGCTCCAATAATGGCGGCTTCAGATATTGGCGTGTCGATCACGCGCTGCTCGCCGTACCGCGACATCAGTCCTTCGGTCACCTTGAACGCACCGCCGTACGCCCCGATGTCCTCGCCAAGACAAAATACATTCTCGTCGCGCTCCATCTCCTCGAAGAGCGCTTCGCGTATCGCTTCGAGATACGTGATCTCAGACATCGTGAGTGCCCCAGCTCGCCGGTCGCTCGTGCACCTTTACCGCAGACGCGATACCCTCTCTGAACCAGAGCGGCGCGATCGCGGGTGGATCGGCAAAGACGCCGATGAGCGCATCGGTTGGATCGGGCATTGGCGAGGCTTCCGCTTCGTCCGTGGCGGCGTCGATCTCACTCTTAACGCGCGTGTCGACGTCGTTCAGCTCGGTTTTGCTGAATCCTTCGCTCAGGAGCCGAGCAAGATAGCGGTCGAGCGGGTCGTTCTCGTTTGCCCAGCGGTCGATTTCGCCCGCCGGCACGTAAGACTGATTGTCGTGCTCGGCGTGCCCCTTTCTCCTGTAAGTGACGAGCTCTATGAGCGTCACGCCTCCTCCGGCACGCGCCCGGTCCACTGCGCGCTTCGTCACCTCGTACGTGGCGATCACGTCATTCCCGTCCGCGCGCTCGCCAGCAATCCCGTAGCCAACTGCCTTGTCAACGAGACTTTTCGCTGCCGTTTGCTTTTTCAGCGGCGTCGAATACGCGTAGCCGTTGTTTTCGACAATGACGACCAGAGGGCAGCGCTGCACTGCCGCGAAGTTGATTCCCTCGTGAAATGCACCGGTCGATGTCGCTCCATCACCGACGTAAACGAGCCCAACTCTGTCCTGTTTCCGCATCTTGAACGAGAGCGTGACGCCAGCCATCACCGGTACCATGTCGCCGAGATGGGAGATTTGACCGATGAAGCCCCGCTCCAGATCGCCGTAGTGGATGTTGAGCTCTCGGCCGCGCGTCGGAGAATCGCCCTTCGCCATGTACTGCTTGATGATCTCGTTCGGTCGGGCGCCCTGCACGAGCATCGAGCCAAGGTTTCTAATCAGTGGTGAAAGCACGTCGCCCTTGCTTCGATCGAGCGCGTACGCGCTCCCGACCGCGTCCGCTTCCTGACCGAGCGAGCGGAACAGCCCGCCCACTACTTTGGTTTGGCGATACAGATTGACGAGGCGCTCTTCGAGGAAGCGGGTCAGGCGCATGAAGTAGTACAGCTCGAGCTTCTGTTCTCTCGAGAGAGGCCCTTCGCCGTTTGAGCGGGCGGAATGCTGACGAACGTTTGCAGCCGTCGACGCGCCCGTAACTGGCCGCGCCACGTTAGTACGCCGCTTCGATGCGGTGGCGCGGGTCGCCGGTCCTGTGGAGCTCGACGAAGAATTTTTTCGCGTTGCGGTCCAGCCGGCTCTCTCCGGTCTGGTCGGTCTCGATCTCGACGAAGGTGTAGTGACCGCCTTCTTTACGAACGCTTAGCTGGAGCTTGCCGAGATCGCCGGCGAACATGCGCGAGCGGGCAGTGTGACCAGATCTCTCCATTCCAATTTCCGGAAAGAAATCGTCAGCGATTCGCAGCGTTTCGGCTGGGGTTAGTTGGGTTCTGAAAAAGTGACGCATCTCTTTGGTCAGGTGCCCGGCTCACTCGCGGGGTGCACGGTTTGGATCCAGTCGACCCGCTCGAGCGGCATCGCCGGATTTTTTTCGCGACGGAACTGAATGGCAGCAGCCCAATCACCGGTCGTCGCAAAGAAGAGTCTGCCCGAGTAGGTGCCGAGCTCTTTTTCTTTCTTGAGTCCGTCGTTGGTGTTGGCACGGTCGACACTTGTCGCGAAAATTCTGCCTTCGCCCGTTTCGATCGGTTGTCCCGTCTTCTTGTCCTGCACCACGATCCTGTAAGCGATCGGCTCGAGTGCCCTCGGCGGCCTCGGGTCCATGGTCACGCGAAACGCGTAGCTATCGGACCAGAGCCGGAGATCGAGCACCCTTGCATTGGATCCGCAGCTCGGAACCACTGCGAGAATAGCGACGCAACCGAGCACGGACGCCAGCCTCACGCGTAATACTCCAGCCCGAGGTGGGTGATCTGATCCTCGCCCATGAGGTGTCGCAGGGTGTTCTTGAGTTTCGTCTGCTGGATAAAGAGGTCGTGTTCCGGTTGCAGTCCGGGTGCCGCCATCGGGCTCTTGAAGTAGAAGGAGAGCCACTCCTGAATTCCTTTGAGGCCGGCACGCTGTGCGAAGTCCGAGAACAGGGCGAGGTCGAGCACGATGGGCGCGGCTAAAATCGAATCACGACACAGGAAGTTGATCTTGATTTGCATTGGATAGTTCATCCAACCGACGATATCGATGTTGTCCCAACCTTCCTTGTTGTCGCCGCGCGGCGGGTAGTAGTTGATGCGCACGACGTGTGAGAAATTCTTGTAGAGATCCGGATAGAGCTCAGGCTGAAGGATCGTGTGGAGCACGCTCAGCTTCGACTCTTCCTTGGTCTT
>DASQPS010000031.1:0-3646 GCA_035643845.1 Gemmatimonadaceae bacterium
AGAGTAATGCGGAAAGGGAAGGCGGGAGGCGACGCGTCGCCCGATTTACCCGAAAGTAATGGTGACCAAAAACACGGTCAAGTCAGAGACTGATGTAGCGGAGTGGGTGTTTTTTGACATCCGTCATAAGCGAGTCGAGCAATGCCCGACTGCGAGCGAGCTCTTTGGACAACGCGCTATCGGGATGGGCTGCCTCTATCGACCCAATGGGGTTGGCCAGCATTGCGCTTAGGCTATCGAGTTTAGACATCACTCCCCTGGCCTTGGTGACAAGCGTTGTGTCGCGACGAAACCTGCCGATGCTGCCCTTGTTCGAAGATAGAAGCATCCGAATGGAATCGGCGCCGGCCATCACCTCCGATGCGCGAGCTTTCAGGTTGCCGTGTGTCGCGAGGTCCAGAGTACCGTTCGTGCGAGACAGCCTCTTCGAAACGCGCGAAATCCGAGCGCTCACGTCCGCGACACCGGGAAGCCCGTGGGCACGAAGACTCCCGATGGTTCCGTTCTGGCTCGCGGCCTTCGCGTTGAGTTGGCGCATCTGTGAGCCCAGCGCCGCAAATTCTGGATTGAGAGTCGAGACATCCTCCGCGAGATTTGCGATGGACGCCATCTCACGTGCGTGCAAAGTGTCGCCATTGTGAAGAGGAGGAGCGAGCGCGGTTCCAGTCGAGATGTACACGATCATTGTGCCGATCATGCTGCCGCCGGGCTCGATCTGCGCATAGGAGTCCCTGCGGGTGTTTGGCAAACCCTCTGCAAGAAAATCTGTGGTGATCAGCACACGCTCCAGCGTATCCACGCCCGGTGGCCGGAAGGTGACTGACTTTACGAGACCCTCCTTTTTTCCGCCGAGCCAGACCTCAGTCCCTGGAAGCACGCCAGAAGCGTCGTCGGTAACGACGTACAGCGTTACTTTTTTTCCATGAAGCGCACCGACGCGGGCAAAAAACAGGATGACGAGGACCAGTCCTGCAATCACACCGGCCGCGACTATACCACCTATCAGCTCTGTCCAGTGAAGTTGCCGGGGCATTGGCGTGAATATAAACGCGCGGTTTGTTGACTGCTTATCTTATGTCCCATCGATGAACCCACGACACCGAGCAAAATGCTGATTGGAGTGCCGCGCGAAATCGCGCGCGGCGAGCGGCGTGTCGCCCTCGTCCCCGAGGTCGCACCCCAGCTGATTCGTGCAGGCCACCGTATCATCGTCGAGCGCCAGGCAGGCCTTCGGGCGGGTTTCATCGACGAGAGCTATCGATCTTCTGGCTGCGATCTCGCTGATACCGCTGCCGAGATCTATTCCTCCGCGCAGATGATTCTGAAAATCCAGAGGCCCGGGCGCGATGAAGCCAGCGGTGAGGCCGAGCTGGATCTGTTCAATGCAGGAGCGGTGCTCATCGGGTTGCTGCAACCGTCCGGCGATCCTTCCCTGTTTCTACAGCTAGCCGAGCGGAAGATCACAGCCTGCAGCATGGAGCTCGTGCCGCGCACGACTCGCGCCCAGATGATGGACGCTCTTTCCTCGCAAAGCACCGTCGCTGGCTATAAGGCTGTTCTCCTCGCCGCGAACGCTCTTCAGAAGTTTTTCCCGATGCTAATGACAGCGGCCGGCACGGTCCGGCCAGCACGTGTCCTCGTGATAGGTGCGGGTGTCGCCGGTCTTCAGGCGATTGCTACAGCGAGACGCATCGGTGCGGTGGTCGAGGCGTTCGACACGAGACCGGTGGTGAAGGAACAGGTTCAGAGTCTCGGCGCCGCGTTCGTCGAGCTCGACGTTCACGGACAGGATGCGCAGGATGCAGGCGGCTACGCACGAGAGCTTAGCAAGGAGCACATCAAGCGCGAGAAAGAGCTCATTCACAAACACGCCACACAGTCCGACGTGATCATCACCACCGCTCTCATTCCGGGCAAGCCGGCGCCGGTTCTTATCGAAGAAGAAACGGTGAAAGCAATGCGGCCGGGATCCGTGATCGTCGATCTCGCCGGCGAGCAGGGTGGCAATTGCGCGCTGACGGTTCCAGGTGAGACCACAGTGCAGCACGACGTGACGATCATCGCGCCGCTCCACATCTCGAGCGATCTCGCGTTCAACGCCAGCCAGATGTACTCGAGGAACGTCGCGGCGCTCGTCACACTTCTCGCGCCGAAGGGCGAGCTCAATCTCAACTTCTCGGACGACATTATCGACGCTGTCGTCGTGACTGCCGGCGGAGAGATCCGAAATGCGGGCATCCGTCAGCGTCTTGATGTTTCAAATCCCAGAATCTTAAACGCGGAGCCGGCAAAGTGAGCCAGGAGCTAGTTCTCGGCATTTACGTCTTCATCATGGCGATCTTCGTCGGCTTCGAGGTCATCAGCCGGGTTCCCTCGGTGTTGCATACTCCGCTGATGTCGGGAACGAACGCGATACACGGAATCGTCGTGCTTGGCGCCATGCTCGTTGCGGGTTCCGCAAACACGCCCCTATTGCACGCCCTCGGGTTCATTGCGGTGGTGTTCGGCGCCGCGAACGTTTTCGGAGGATTCGTCGTCACCGACCGGATGCTCGAGATGTTCAAGAAGCGCGCGCCCGGAACGGCGGAGAAGAAGGATGCTTGATTTTCGCGGCTCGGTGATAGCCGTCTCCTACATCATCGCCGCGATCCTTTTCATCTTCGGGCTCAAACAACTTAGCTCTCCGGCAACCGCCCGCTCAGGGAATCGGCTGGCTGCGGTCGGAATGGCTCTCGCGCTTGTAGTCACGCTGCTCGACCGGCAGATCCTTTCGTACTGGACGATCGCGCTCGGAACAGTCGTTGGCGCAGTCATCGGGATCTACTTCGCCAGAACGGTGCAGATGACGGCGATGCCCCAGATGGTCGCGCTGTTCAACGGCATGGGAGGCGCCACTGCTGCTCTCGTCTCTGTTTCGGAATTTCTGCGCCTGACTG
Organism: Gemmatimonadaceae bacterium; assembly: GCA_035643845.1. Taxonomy (GTDB): domain Bacteria; phylum Gemmatimonadota; class Gemmatimonadetes; order Gemmatimonadales; family Gemmatimonadaceae; genus UBA4720. The sequence continues at coordinate 2,937 of DASQPS010000031.1, forward strand.
AGGCAGGTCAGCCGATCGCGACCGGCGAATCGACATCCATCGTGCTCGGCACTGCGATCGGGGCAATCTCCTTCACGGGAAGCATCATCGCTTTCGGAAAGCTCCAGGAGATTCTTCCCGGTAAGCCGTTGCAGTTTCCTCTTCAGCGCCTGATCAACGCGCTTATTCTGCTCGCTGTAATCGCATTGGGCATACTCGTCGTAATCGGCGGCGGATCTTCGCGGTTGTGGATGCTGTTCGCGGGCGCTCTCGTGCTGGGCGCGATGTTCGTGCTCCCGATTGGGGGCGGCGACATGCCGGTGGTGATCTCGATACTGAACTCGCTCACCGGACTCGCTGCGGCGCTAACGGGTTTCGTGCTTCACAACCAGATGCTGGTCGTGGCCGGTGTACTTGTCGGCGCGTCAGGAACGTTGTTGACGCTGTTGATGAGCACCGCCATGAACCGCTCGGTCGCGAACGTGCTGTTCGGTGCGTTCGGAGCCGGTACGAGTGGCGCATTGGCGCAGGCGAGCGACGTTGTGCGAACCGTGAGACAAACGACACCAGAAGACACCGCGATCGCTCTCGCCTATGCGCGCAGCGTCGTGATAGTGCCTGGCTACGGCCTCGCCGTCGCGGAGGCGCAACACACGGTACGCGAGTTGGCGACCGATCTCGAGAAGCGCGGTGTTGATGTCAAATATGCGATCCATCCGGTTGCTGGCCGG
>DASQPS010000032.1:0-3672 GCA_035643845.1 Gemmatimonadaceae bacterium
CCACCGAATCTTGCCGCTGTTCAGCAGCTGGCCGTCGGCATGTTGCGGATGCCGACCGGCGCCGGCGCCAACCCAATCAATCCGTCCGACACACTCGAGATGTGGGTTGACGACATCAGACTCGCGGGTGCCGTCAACCAAACCGGTTTCGCTGGCGAAGCAGGCCTGACGATCGTCGCGAGCGACTTTGCTGACATTCGGATCAATGCCAGTCGCAGGGATCCGAATTTCAGGCAATTGGCAGAGCAACCGACATTTCTAACCGACAACAGCGTCGACTTTACGTCAGCGTTCCGGCTCGAGAAGCTTCTGCCGGCTTCGCTCGGGCTATCGATTCCTCTCACAGTCAATTACACGTCGAGCTCGGTTGACCCTTTTTACGTTTCGCAATCCGATATCGAAGCAGACGCCGTTCAGGGCTTGCGAACGCCGATGTCGGCCGCGACTTCCGTCACTCTGAGTCTTCGTCGTACGAAGCCGTCGACAGGATCCCGGTGGTCTCCAATTCTCAACAATCTCGCGCTCAGCTCTTCCTACACGAAGGGCGCGTCGCGAAGCGAGTACGAGGACGGTCAGGCGAAGAATTTCGTCGTCGGCCTCGACTTCAATCTCCTGCGGGCGATTGCGCCCGAGATCTCCCGCTGGTCACCGACAGAGCTGCACCTCACGAGCGTCTACACGAACGGCTACGACAACAGGCTCTCCTTCCTCAAGCCCGCCGTCGCGTTCGACGACACGGCTCGACCGGTCAATGGGCGAACTCTCACGTGGCGAAACGGAACGAGTTTCGTCTTTCGTCCGTTTAAGGCTGCATCAGTGAGGTGGGATCTCAGCTCAGTTCGCGATCTCCGCGGCTACGGCAGCGACACTCCGCTCGGAATTGTCGCGTCGGGCGATCGCGATCGTGTCGCTGGATACGATACGGGCCTCGAGCGCGAGCGTGCGATGCAGGCCGGCATCAACATCTCTCCGCCCATCACTGCGTGGTTCCGGCCAAGACTCGACTTCGGAACTTCGTACAACATGTTGCGAGACCCCAACACGTTGAGCCTCGCTCGCGCGGGAGACAGCACGAGCAATCTCGAGATACCGCGGCGATTGGGCAACTCGCAGACGACAACCGCCGGCCTCACGCTCGATCTGCCGCGTGCCATAAAGCTCCACACCGACAGCGGCAGCTTCCTGCGCGGATTTCTCGGAGGACTCCAGCCAGTCGACATCAACTTCAATCGAAGCGTGCTGTCGGTCTACGACGGCAGCGCGGCCCCGCCGACGCTTGGTTACCAGTTCGCGCTCGGCGGAATCAATACGTTCCGCGAGCAGGGCGGCCAGCTCGCGACGAGTGTCGGCGTTGTGACGCAGCTATCTCTAAACCAATCTCTCAATCTTCCGCTCGGCGCCAGCATTGCGACGAGGTATCAGCGCATCAACACCAGAAACTGGACGCGCAGATTCGACGAAGGCCAAGACGTGGTAGACGGAACGCAGATCGTCTTTCCCGATGTTTCATTCCGCTGGACGGGCAAGCCGGCCGGACTCGGTGCCATCATTTCCAGCCTCGGCGCAAACGCGCGAATGCTTGAGACGAGGCAAGTCAACGGAACGGAACCGCTGCGCGGGGAAATCACCAATGATCGAGGCGAGCTGCGCGTCAGGACCTATCCGCTGAGCGGCTCGGTCGTGTTCGCAGGCGAGCGGCCGGTGTCGAGCACTGTCGGATTCTCGGTGTCAAAACGTCTCGACGCCAACCCCGGGTTGCGCAGCAATGGCGACAACTCGGATTTCAGCATCGATCTGGCGAAACCGTGGAGGCTACCCGCCGACTGGAACGCGCGCAGCGACCTGAGAACCCGACTGAGCTTCCAAAAGAGCCTCGGCCAGAATTTCGTCGTCAACCCGCTCGCTCTGACTGGTGAGAGTCGCTTGTCAGACAACGGTCGTCGCGCCTTCAGCATGAGCGCGGACACCGACGTTGCAGAGAATCTCTCATCGAGCTTCCTGATCTCGCGCGTCGAGAGCTTCGACCGTAACCTTAACCGCAACTTCAGCCAGACAGTGCTGAGCGCCGTGATGCACCTGCAGTTCTACGCCGGGGAATTCAAGTGAGATCAGTGCTGGTCGCAATGGTTGTCTACGTCGCGCTCGCTTGTCGCGGGGACGCGCAGAAGGGAAACGCTGCTCAAACCTCGGCGCGGAGCAAATCAACTTCCACCGGATTCAATGGGACTTCGGCTTACAATTACGCGAAAGCCCAGGTCGATTTTGGTCCGCGCGTACCGGGCACGCCGGCCGCGGCAAGGGCCGGTGACTGGATCATCCAGCAGATGCGTGCGCGGGCGGACACCGTTTTGGTGCAAAGCTTCACCCACATTACCGCCAACGGGAAAAAACTTCAGCTCCGCAACATTCTCGCGCGCTTTCGTCCCGACTTGAAAGACCGTGTTCTCTTCCTGACGCACTGGGATTCCCGCCCTGTGTCGGAATCAGCTTCGACCGAAGCGGAGCGGAAGATGCCCGTGCCTGGCGCGAATGACGGGGCTTCCGGCGTCGGAATGTTCGTGGCGCTGGGCGATCTTCTGCGGAAGAAGAAGCCAACCGTCGGGGTCGATCTCCTTTTCACCGATGGCGAGGATTACGGTGACTTCGGACCGCCGGAAGTCGACGTCCTTATTGGCGCCAAGTATTTCGCCACGCATCTGCCGTCGCCCGATTATCGACCGCAGTATGGAGTCTTGTGGGACATGATCGGCGACAAGGATCTGCGAATCCCCTACGAGATGTTCTCGTTCCAACGTGAGCCGGATGTCGTCGCGCGCGTGTGGCAGATCGCTGCTGATCTCGGATACAGTGACGTGTTCGTTCAGGAAAGTGGCGGAGAGATCGTCGACGATCACATCCCGCTGCTAGATGCAGGTCTTCGCGTCATCGACGTCATCGACCTCAATTACCCACCGCACCACACGCCGCAGGATACGATGGACAAGATCTCCGCGCGATCGCTCGGGATCGTCGGCGATGTCGCCGCCGCGCTGGTGACCCGCTAGCACCGCGGAAAGGAAACACTCCGCGGTCACACGCGCGCCTTCGATGACGTAGCGATCAGTTTCGGTGGTAGGGTCGGTGCATGCCCACTCCCGCCGAACGCAAAGCGCTGCTCTTCTTCTCGACCGTCCTCGCGCTCGGCGCGTCGAGCCGCGCCTGGCACAGCCTTCAGAGCCATTCTCCACGCGACGCCGGTGCGAGATCAGCGCTCGAGCGTCAGATAAAGGCCGCCGATTCCGCGCGGCATGCAGGCTTACACAAGCCGAAGCGCGAGAAAAAGCAGAAAACCCCACCAAAGCCTCCGGGTCCGGTCGATCTGGACACCGCGAGCGAGAAGGAGATCGAGTCACTCCGATTCATTGGACCAGCGCTCGCCAAGCGCATCGTTGCCGACCGCGATTCGTTTGGACCGTTCGGTTCAATGGATGGTCTGCGACGTGTGAAAGGGATCGGTCCCTCTATGGTAGCAAAACTCGATTCGAACGTAACCTTCTCCCTCGTTCCGCGTCCTACAAACACAGTCATACCCAGGCGATCCGGGCTGCCAAAAGCACGCGGGAAGCCTCACCGGAGGGACATGCGTCCTTGACAGCTCCTGCCGCCAAAACGCCGAGGATCGGCGATCTGCTT
>DASQPS010000033.1:0-8015 GCA_035643845.1 Gemmatimonadaceae bacterium
ATGCATTCCCGCCATCGCCGAACAGCGCAATCCATTTCTGAATTGCGATTTGTGTCAGTCCCGCAGTCCCACCCTGATAGGCGACCTCCGGACGGGCCAGGTACGCAGCGATTGCGGCTGCGTCCGTCACGCCCCACTGCGCCATCGAGGCCTGAATTGCCTCATTATAGAAGCCTGCGGCTTGGGCAGGGGTCAGCCCACCCATACCGCGCTCCGCTGCTTCCGCCTGAATGAACCGGACCTCGGCAAAAGTCAAAAGCTGCGAAGGAAGCGTCGCGCCAGGCCCGCTCACGTTCACGTAGGAGTTAGCCCCTGGGAAGAATATCAAGCCGACTCTTGAGGCGCCCGTGATGTAGGGCTGCGCGTTTGGCGCGGTAAAGCCATTTGGGCTGCCTCTATAAAATCCCGAGTCCGTCTTCTGCGCAAATACAGGCAAGCGGGGATCGTTGTAGCCCTGAAGAATATTTATGAACGTTTGCGACATCCTATAGTCGTCGCGCGTCTGCAGGCTTGCCGAGAACGGATTGTCATTTACTCCATCGCCGGGCCACGGCAGAGCGGCATTGTCGGCGTTCGAAGTGAACAGTCCACCAGGCGCGTTAAACGCCTTGGTTAGCTCTGCACTCGCCAAGGCCGGGTCGACGTTCGTGAGTCGCATTGCCAACCGCGCGTGCAGCGAATTGGAAAAACGTGCCCACGCAGCCGGACTGCCACCGTAGATGGCATCAGCGCCGCCCAGTGATGGTTTAGCGCCGCTGAGCGAGGTCGAAACGTCGTCGAGCGTCTTAAAGAAATTCGTGTAGACCGCCTGCTGGGTATCGTATTTCGGCGTTGTGCTGCCCCCAGCCGAGTCGGATGCCAGTGCATCGCTGTACATGATGTCTCCCCACGAATCAGTGAGGAAATCGGCGGTCCAGACTTTCATTACCGAGGCCGGTCCCCAGATTCCGGGATCGCTGGCAGCCAGGCCCTTGTCGATAACCTTCCTAAAGTCCTCGAGCTCCTGGTAGTACGCGGCATCGAACGTTCCGGTCATGTCCGCGCGCTCGAGTCTCAGATAGGTGTCCTCGTCGGTGTACTGTACTTCCGCTAGATGCTGCGCGAGGAATTCGCCGCCACGCCAATCGTATGTAGTGCCCAACCAGCGGTCCACAGACTGGCGCACGGCGTTGGTGAACAACGAAGTAGGTGACGCGTCTGTCGGACTGTTCGGATTCTTGTTGACATCCGTAAGTCCGTTGCCGCACGCCATGAGCGCAGCCAGAATGGCTGCGCCGGCGCCGGCTCGGAAAAAGTTTCTATTGGTCATGAGAGTGTACTTGGTCATATGTGAAAGAGGTCCCGTGGCCGGCTTCATGGCGTCACGCGCAGGTTAAGGCCGATGCTTCGCGTGCTCGGGATCGTAGCGAATTCAAAGCCTTGCTGGTTTCCCGTGCTGTACGAGAATTCCGGATCGATGTTCGGAACCTTCGTGCTCGTCCAGAGATTGTTTCCGATCAACGCAAGGTTGACCGCCGAAGCGTGGAGCATCGAGGCGAACCTGCTGGGCAGATCGACACCGAAGCGCACGTTCCGCAGCTTCACGAAGCTGTCGTCGTAGGTGTACTGTTCGGCGTTGTAGTACAGCGACTCCCAGTATTCCTCGGCGGTGACACGAGTGGTATTGGGCTGGCCCGTCACATCGTCTGTACCCTTCACGACGAGTCCGGGGTTGTTCCAATCGACCTCGCGGCCACGAAGCGAATTCTTGAAGATGCCGGTGTAGTCACCCCACATGTTCGTCACGCTGAAAATCTTCCCACCCTTGTGGAAGTCGAACAGGAAGCTCAGTTGGGCGGGCCCGAACCGGAAATCGTTATTCCAACCCGCGACCCATTTCGGTTGAATGCTGCCAATCACGGCTTGGTCGCCGAGGTCGGGCAGACCGTTGTGGGTGTAGATGTTGCCAGCCGAATCACGGGCATACTTGTACCCATAGATCACACCATAAGGCTGACCCACGCGAGCTTCGAGGTTCTGATACCAGTCGCCGCCAATGCGATAACTGTCGACACCCGGAGCAAGCGTCACCACCTTGCTCTTGTTCTTCGAGAAATTGAATGTGGTGTTCCACTGGAAGCCGCCCGGGGTGCGAATGGGCGTAATGTCAAGCAAGGCTTCGAAGCCCTTGTTGTCGATGCGCCCGAGGTTCGCAACCTGGGTTTGGAATCCCGAGCCCGGTGAAACGTCGAGGTCAACGATCTGATTCGTCGTCGACTTGGCGTAGTAGCTCATGTCCGCCGTCGCGCGTCCGTCGAGAAATCCGAGCTCCAACCCGACTTCGCCTGACTTCGTGAGCTCGGGCTTGAGGTTGGGATCCTTCTGCGAATTGTCGAGCGTGACCTGTGGAAGCGACCCGAACTTTGTCGGCTGGCCCAAGTAAACTGTCTGAAGCTGATAGGGCTCTGCGTCGGCACCCACCTGCGCGAGCGAGCCGCGCACCTTCACGTAGCTTACGGGTCCGGACTTGAGGAATGGAACCGCATCACTCAACACGATGGACGTATTGATCGACGGATAAAAGTAAGAGTTGTTTCCTGCCGGAAGCGTCGAGGACCAGTCATTGCGGCCGGTTGCTTCAACGGTCCACCAGTCGTTCAGCGTCACAGATCCCGAGCCGTATAGGCTGTTGACCTGGCGACGCGTGACATCGGACGTCAGGGTTGGTGTAATGCCGGCGTTTGACGAGTTGTAAATACCCGGAACGATGATGCCCGCCGTGTATTGCTCGTTATTGTTGTAGCGCTCATATCGGCGCGCGCCACCCAGCGTCGCGTTGAACTGCAGATGCGAGCCAGCGCGTTTGTTAGCCGTCAACAACAGGTCAGAGTTGTTAGCGTTCGAGTATTCCGCGAACTGCGTGTACGCACCCGCAAATGAAGGGTTCGCATACACGAGATTTCCCTGCGCGAAATCCTGATTGATCTGCCACCGATAGATGTCAGACCCGGTCCGTGCCGTCGCGTCGAGCCAGTCAGTGATATGGTAGCGCGCTGAAAGGTTGCCGACCACGCGATCGCGGACGTCCTCTCCCGGATTGTCGTACTGGAGCCAGAAGGGGTTGTTGTGGAAGTTGTAGTTCCAGTTTGAAAGATTTCCCTGTGTATCACCCATGTTGCTGCGGAGCACATTCATGTCTACCTGCCGACCGAACCACACGAACTGCTCGAGAATGCCGCTGTTGTAGCCGGTCCCGGCGCGGTTGTGATTGTCGTCGTTGATGTACTGAATGTCGCCGCTGGCGGTCAGCTTATCGCTAACCTGAAGACTTCCGCTGAGAAGGCTGTTGAACTTGCGGAAAGTATTGTTTGGAACGATTCCATCGACTTGCTGATTGCCCACCGACAACCGCGCCTGTGCTCTGTCCGTCCCGCCGCTGAAGGCGAGCGTATTGGCCAGTGTCTTACCGGTGTTGAAGAACGAGCTCACGTTGTCCGGGTGCGCGATCCACGGCGCACCGTTGGGCGCATTAAACTGTGCGCACGGAACAGTCGTGTCGTAGACGTGCGGATCGGTAAAGGGATTCTCGCCCTTGAAGTGTGTACCCGGAACGAAAATGCAACCCGTTGTGCGACCATCGAGTCGTGGGCCAAAGCTCTGGTCCAGACCATCGTTGACGCCTTTTCCCTTTCCGTTGACGAAAAGAAATTCACCGCCAGCGCCCTGTCCGTACTCGTTCTGATAATCAGGGAGAATGGAAGGTGTGTCCCACGTCAGGCTCGAGGTAAGCTGAGTCTGAACTCTGCCCGAAGTGTTCGCGCCTTTCTTGGTCGTGATGAGGATTACGCCGTTCGCGGCTCGTGATCCGTAGAGCGCCGCAGCGTTGGGCCCTTTGAGAACCGTGACCGTCGCAACGTCTTCGGGGTTGATGTCGTCAATAGCGCTTCCGTAGTCTTTACCGGTGCCTCCGGAATAATTGACATCAAGTCCTCCGCCGTACGATGCGCTCCCGTGATTCGCGTTCGACACTGGCACACCGTCCACGATGAAGAGCGGCTGGTTGTTGCCGGTGATCGAGTTCTGCCCGCGAATGACGATGTTGGTCGACCCGCCCTGCGTTCCGGATTGGTTCATGACCACGCCCGATACCTTTCCGGAAAGCTGATTCAGGATGTTCATGTCGTGGCTCGTGTTCAGCTCGCTTGACCCGACTTGCTGCACCGCGGTACCAAGCTGACTCCGCTCGCGCGTGATGCCGAGCGCCGTCACCACCACTCCGGTCAGCTCCGTCGCAGTCGGAGACAGACTGAAGTTCTGAGAGACCGCCGACCCCGATAGTGCGACCTGCGCGGTGCTGGGGCTGAAGCCCAGTCTACGCGCCATAACTGTCACTGTCGTGCCGGTTGCCGACGACGGGACCGTGAACGTGTAGTTGCCCTGGTCGTCCGTGAATGCTCCAACGCGCAGAGTCGGGATGCTCACGCTCGCGCCTACTACTGGTGCTCCACCGGTGCCAGTTACCTGGCCACTGATGGTCGTTCCCTGGGCCTGAGCGAGTGCCGGACTTACGCCGAGCACGACGCCCGCTACCGCAAGGAAGCGAGAGATCTTACCTGTCATTCCCATACTACACCTCGCAGAAAGTGAAACTGGGATGATATGTGTGTCGCGGTAACCAGGGTGTCGTTCGATCACTCCATGGCAGCGACGAGTCAGGCTGCAAGCGTGGCGTGACGAGAAAGAGATTGCGCGTCACGCGACGGATGCAGGAGGACAGTGTCCCGACTGATCCCCCAGCCCGGGATCTCGGGATGTGCTTCGTATTCGTGTAACCTAGAGTAGGGGGATTTCAGATGTCAACGGGCGGCGCCTATCTGTCCCCAAAATGACAAGCAGCAGACGGTGCAATAAACAAAAGGCAATGCGTCGGCGCCGACGCATTGCCTCACTATTTTTTTTCTGTTATGAAGTTTTGCTAGCTCGCTGGCGTCGCCTTCTCGGTGACTACGCGCACATCATTGTTGAATACCTGCAGAAAGCCGCCTGCGACTTTGAAGCGGCTCGAGCCGCCCGCCGCGCCGACGCGGAGCTCTCCATCTCCGAGAAGCGCCATGAGCGGAGCATGTCCGGTGAGAATGCCAAGCTCTCCATCGTACGCCGGAGCCACGACCGAATCGGTTTCGCCCTCGAACAACACTGCCTCCGGCGAAATCACCGTCAACTTGAGCATCGTCAGCCGTTGGTCAGACGCTGCGCAGCCTCGACAACTCCGTCGATTCCGCCCTGCATGAAGAACGCTTGCTCCGGGTACTGATCGAACTCGCCGCCTACCAGTCTCTCGAACGACGAGATCGTTTCCTCGAGCTTCACGTATTGGCCCTTGATGCCCGTGAACTGTTCCGCCACCGCGAACGGCTGGGACATGAAGCGCTGAATGCGCCGCGCGCGACCGACGACGAGCTTGTCCTCCTCCGAAAGTTCGTCCATGCCCAGGATCGCGATGATGTCCTGCAGCTCCTTGTAACGCTGCAGAATGCGCTGCACGTCGGTCGCTACCTTGTAGTGGCGATCACCGATGAACTGAGCGTCCAGAATTCGCGACGACGAAGCGAGCGGATCGACTGCTGGATAAATACCGAGCTCGGTAATCGCGCGCGATAGTACCACCGTCGCATCGAGGTGTGCGAATGCGGTCGCCGGCGCGGGATCGGTGATATCATCAGCGGGCACGTAGATGGCCTGCACCGAAGTGATCGATCCGTTCTTGGTCGAAGTGATGCGCTCCTGCAAATCACCCATTTCCGTCGCCAGCGTCGGCTGATAGCCCACCGCGCTGGGCATGCGACCCAGTAGCGCGGACACTTCCGACCCCGCCTGCGTGAAGCGGAAAATGTTGTCGATGAACACGAGAACGTCCGCATTCTCGACGTCGCGGAAATATTCTGCCACCGTCAGACCGGCGAGGCCGACGCGAAGACGCGCGCCCGGCGGCTCGTTCATCTGTCCGTAAATGAGAGCAGTCGAGCCGAGTACTCCCGACTCTTTCATCTCCAGATAAAGATCGTTGCCCTCGCGGGTACGTTCGCCTACGCCGCAGAAGACCGATTTTCCGCCGTGCCCTTTTTGCACGTTGTTGATCAGCTCCATGATGACGACGGTCTTGCCAACTCCCGCGCCGCCGAAGAGACCGATCTTTCCACCCTTCACGAACGGAGCAATCAGGTCGATGACCTTGATTCCGGTTTCGAAGATCTCGGTCTTTGGCTCGAGGTTGGCGAAAAGCGGAGCCGGCCGGTGAATCGGCCAGCGCTCGACGTCGTCAGGAATTGGCGGACCGTTGTCGACAGGTTTTCCAATCACGTTGAGAATTCGGCCGAGAGCAGCTTCGCCAACCGGTACGGTGATCGGTGAGCCGGTATCTTCGACGTCCATACCACGCACGACTGCGTCTGTCGACGACATGGCCACGGCGCGCACCTGGTTCCGGCCGATGTGCTGCTGCACTTCGACGACGACGTCAATATCGACACCCGCGTCGGTCTTGCCGCGTATGCGGAGAGCGTTGTAAAGCTCCGGCAAATGATCCGACTCGAATTCCACGTCCAGCACGGGCCCAATGACCTGGACGACCTTTCCGATGTTGGCCTTCTTGCGTTCTACTGGTTTCACCTTCTTTCTCTCGGTACGAACTGCGGTTGCCATAATTACCCCTGTAGCGCAGCAGCACCGCCGACGATCTCGGCGATCTCCTGCGTGATCTGCGCCTGGCGGGCGCGGTTGAAGGTGCGGCGTAAAACGTTGAGCATCTCACCCGCGTTGTCGGTTGCGTTCTTCATTGCCGTTCGACGCGCGCCCTGCTCCCCTGCTGCCGTCTCGACGAGCGCGCGATAGACAGAGTTGCGCACGTAAGACGGCAGGAGCTGAGTAAGGATCACTTCCGCCGATGGCAAAAGGATGTAATCAGGTTGCGGTCCGGTTCGCTCGGGCGGCGTAACCGGAAGGATCATCTGCGAGGCCGGAGGCGTCGAGAGCGCCGACTGGAATTTTGCGTAGACGATGTAGACGGCATCTATCTCTCCGGACGCGAACCGGTCAATCAAGGCGTCGACGATCTCCGCCGCGTTCGCGGCGGTCGGTCGATCACTGATGTCGGTGCGGCTCGACGCAACCGCGCGCCCGACGTACCGGAAGTAGCCGAGACCTTTCTTGCCGATGACGTGCAGCTCGGGCTCGACGTTCTGTTCCTTGAGACGCGCCAGAAGGGCCCGGGTTTCTTTCAACAGATTCGCGTTGAAGGCTCCGGCGAGTCCGCGATTGCTCGTCAGCACGATGATCGCGGCCTTGTTGACGGTCGCCGGCTGTCGCAGCAGTGGAAATGCTTCGGCAAGCTCCGGCGTGTACAGATTGGCGATCACTTCCGATAGCGAGTTGGCGAAGGGACGCGCCGCCACAACCCGATCCTGTGCGCGCTTCATTTTGGAGGTTGCAACCATCTCCATCGTGCGTGTGATTTTGCGCGTGTTCTCTACGGTTTTTATCCGTCCCTTGAGCTCGCGTCCTTTGGCCATCGCCTAGCTCTTCTTGGGAGCAAGGGTCTGGTTGAACTGCTCGAGCGCGCGACGCAGATCCGCTTCCGTCTCCTTGGAGAGCACTTTGTCTGTGCGAATGCGCTGCGGCACCTGCGGGAATTGTTGCTCGACGAACTCGAGGAATCTGTGTTCCCAGGTCTTGATCTCGGCAACCGCTATCTGATCCAGAAATCCGTTCGTAACAGCGAAAATGACCATCACCTGCTGTTCGACGGGCATGGGCTGATACTGCGGCTGCTTCAGGATCTCGACGGTGCGAGCGCCGCGTTCGAGTTGCTTTTTGGTCGCTGCGTCGAGGTCTGAAGCAAATGAGGAAAAAGCTTCGAGCTCTCGGTACTGCGCGAGGTCCAGCCGCAGTCTACCAGCAACGGAGCGCATGGCCTTCACCTGCGCCGAGCCACCGACGCGGGAAACCGAAATGCCGACGTTGACGGCCGGCCGGACGCC
>DASQPS010000034.1:0-8114 GCA_035643845.1 Gemmatimonadaceae bacterium
GCGGCGTCGTCGAGAGGCTATGGCTGGTCGGACACCGACATTGGACGGTTGCTGATCTGGCTAAGAATTCTGGCGGTGAATCAGCCTCAATACGCCGGTCAGGCCCAGGCGATCGTGGACAGGCTCGACATGTCCCGGCTGATAAACAACGGAACGCTGCACGCCGAAGAACTCGATCCAAACACTGGCTCAACGATAGGCTACGCTGAGACTGGACTCGGTTACGAACAGTACGCCGCGGAAGGGTTTGCGCTGTGGGGAAAGCGCGCATCGAACTCGCTCGATCCCACGGCAAACACGAAAACTGTCGATGTTCTTGGCGTGCCGATCACAGTGGATAGGCGATCGGGAGCTCGTTTATTGAGCGAGCCGTACATAATGATGGGCATGGAAACCGGATGGTACGCCTCCGCGATTCATGACCAGGCGCAGTCGCTTCTCGCCGCGCAGCAGGCGCGCTTCGACCAGACCGGAACGATGACGATGGTCAGCGAAGACGCGATGCCAGAGCCACCGTACTACTTCTATTACTATAGCGTTTACGACAGCGGAAATAGCTTCGTCGTCGAAGGGCCCGACGCCGGCTCGTTTGTGGACCAACCGCGCTGGGTCAGCGCGAAAGCAGCGTTCGCCTGGCGAGCTCTCTTTCCGACGGACTATACGCTCAAGGCGTTTCAGGCTGTGCAGGCAGCAGCCATTCCGGGAGACGGGTGGGGAGCGGGCGTGTATGAATCGTCACTTGCACCGACGGGCATCGCAAGTCTCAACACCGCTGGCGTAATTCTGGAATCGGCTCTCTACCATCAGCGCGGTCAGCCGTTCCTCTCGCAGCCTATCTAAAGAAGCGATCGGATCCAGCCGCCGTCCACCGCGATCGAGCTTCCCGTGATGTAGCTCGCCCGTTCCGAGGCCAGGAACGCGGCGAGCGCTGCGAACTCGCGCGGCTCTCCGAGTCGTCCCATTGGAATCTCGCGCTCCCATTTCGAAATCACATTGGTCTGTGATCCGCCTCCGTGTCCACCTGCTGCACTTGCCAACTGCTGCACTCTGTCCGTACGCGTGTAGCCAGGAAGAAGGTTGTTGACGGTTATCCCGAACGGAGCGACTTCGTTGGCGAGCGTGCGTGCAAACCCGATCACGGCTGCGCGCAAACTGTTCGAGAGCATCAGGCCTTCGATGGGCTGTTTTGCTGCTATGGACGTAACGTTGAGGATTCGTCCCCACTTCCGCTCCTTCATGCCGGGCAAAACAGTGCGCGTGAGCTCCACGGCGCTATTGAGGAGAAGCCGCGTCGCGGCATCCCAGGCTTCTGAAGTGAAGCTGTCGAACGCGCCGCTCGGCGGACCTCCGGAGTTCGTCACAAGAATGTCGACCTTGCCGAACTCCTGAAGTGCAGAAGTAGCGACGCGAGTTGCCTCGGAGGGCCGAGACAGGTCGGCCGTAATCGCGACGACGTTCGCGCCACTCGCACGCCGTATGGAATCCGCGGTTTTGTCCAGCGTCTCCTCTCCGCGCGCGCACAAGACGAGGCTCGCCCCCTCCGCCGCCAGCTCCTCGGCTATGGCGCGACCGAGTCCCTTGCTGCTTGCCGCTACCAGCGCGACTTTCCCGCGAAGTCCGAGGTCCACGCTAGCGTCTCAGGTAATCGTCTTTCTTGTCCAGCCAGTCCTGACGCGGAGGACTGAAGATGTCCACGTCGAGAGTTTCTTCGAGTGCCTCGGCTTTGTGCGGAAGGTTGGACGGGATGAGCAAAACTTCGCCCGCGCTGACAGTGATCTCCTCTCGGCCGTCCTCGCCAAGCCAGAACTTGAGCGCTCCCTCGAGGATGTAGGTTAGTTGCTCGTTGTCGTGCGAGTGCTTCGGCACGATGCAGCCCTTCTTAAGGTAGACATGCGCGAGCATCATCCGCTCACCGGTAATGAGCCTGCGCTCCAGCATATCTGACACGCGCTCCTTCCGCATCGAATCCCAGCGATAGAACGTGGATTTCTTTTCCGCCATTTCAGATCCTCTTGCCCTCAGGGCTTCGTGCGATCCTCAACGAAAATCGGTCTCGGCCAGCGATGTCTTGCCGAGGACTTTGCCATCGCGATCCTCGATCCAGGCGTCGAGCCGCGAAGTGCCTTTTGTTACTTCCGGGTGAACGCCAAGGTCGAGGACCTTGAATGCTGTGTCCGCGGGGATGTCGAGGGTTCGAGATGAAATGGCGCCCGCATTTCCGTCGAGGGTAGAGATTCTCCATTTGAGCGACGCGTGTGGGAAAGCGGTCAATAGATCGTTGACGATGTGGATCGCGAGCGGCTTTGCGCGATCGTCGATCTGGTATTCAATGCTCGGCAACACTGGTTGCATTGCGCTCGCCAGTGCCGCGTAGCCCGGTTTCGGCCGACGAAAATAGTCCACCACCGACCACGTTATTGACGGCCAGTCGTCGACGAACATGAACTGGTAAATGCCAGTCGTGCCTTTCCATTTCGCACGACGATAAGTCTCGGTACCGAAGCGGATGACCTGCGCCTGGTAGCGCTGGGAGTCGTTGATGAAATCGCTGAGGCTCAGTCCGGTTTTGACATGGGCGATGTCGAAAGTCATGGACGGCTGAAAATCATGAAATATCCACTCGTCCCACCGGTGGGTGTCCGGCGCCGTCAGCTCGCTCGAAGGCAACATCGCGCGGAGCGTTTCGATTCCCGGCAACGCCTCGGCACCGTACTCCGTGATGAAGCTTTCCTTTGGGAGCTTTGGGAAATCGCCAACCGTCCCGCCGTACCAACCCGGATATGGGTGTGCGTCTCCGGTTCCGGAATCACGATGATGAACACGCGATGAATCGAGGCGGGCGACGAGCGCGTCGAGTGCGTTGTCAAGAGCGAGGTTTTGGTGCGGATCTTTTTTTTCCATCCATTCCATAGCATGCGGTGATTCGTTGTGCATCGACCAGACGATGATGGAGGGATGGCTTTCGAACCTGTCGATCATGTCCCGAGCCTGGCGCATTGCTTCGGCGTGAAATGCGGGTTCGTCCGTGTAACCCCACTGAAGTGGAAAATCCTGCCAGACCATGATGCCGGCGGAGTCGGCGACGTCGTAGAACTCCGGACGCTCCAAGTGGGCATGCACGCGCACCGTGTTCAGGTTCGCTATCAGCATCATATCGACATCTCGCGCATACCATTGCCTGTCTGCTTGGGAGAGCCACTGAGTGGAGATGTAGTTCGTCCCTCTCGGATAAATGCGCTTGCCGTTCAGGCGCCACACCCAGGCGCTATCCCGAGTTATCGACCGCACGCCGAAGACGGTGTTCGTACTGTCGAGAGCTTGCGCGCTGTCCGACGCTGGGGTGAGCCGCGACACCAACTGGTAGAGATTCGGCTTTCCGAAATCCCAGGACCACCATAGCGCCGGCTTGTTCAGAGTAACCTGAGTCCTGAAGCGGGATTCTCCGGGGGGCGCAGTGATCGCGAGCTTGAGCGGCAACTCATCGTAGCTCTGAAAATTTTTTGCTGAGATGACGCCATTCAGTCCGGCGCGAACCGTGTCGCGTCCCCAGTTGCGGACGATGGCTTCGACGACGAGCCTCGCCGATGCGCTGGTCACATCGAGGCTCGTGACGTTGACGCGGACGAGATCGATCCCCGAGCTCTCGCGCAGGCTGATCCCGCGGAGGATGCCGCCGGTGGAGCGCTCCTGCCCTCGCGACGACGTGGCGCCCGGGCGAGTGTCGTGATAAAGAAAAATTCCCTTGATCTGGTTCTGTTGCTTCGGCCAGGAGATCGGGTAGCGCGCCGACATATCGAATGGCAGCTCTGGCGCGGAGACCTTGATAGCGATGAGGTTCTTTCCGGCGTGGAGATCAGGAGTGATGTCGAGCGACCACTTCTGGAAGTAGCCCTCGTGCGCGCCAGCGTGGATTCCGTTCACGAACACGTCGGCGATGTAGTCGACCATATCCAGGTCAAGGATCGCTCGAGTATCGGCCTCTGGCTGCCATTCAAAATTACGGCGAAACCAAATTGTGCCCTCCCAGTCGAGACCGCCTTCCGGGTCTACCGGCCAGAGCTCGCCCGATCCCGCGCCATTCGAGACGCCCTTGTCGACGTTAGTCGGGTAGCTCTTCGAACCTTGTAGAAACCAGTTCGACGGAAGCCGCATTACTGGCCATTTCGAGTCGTCGACAGCGGAGTCTGCGAAGGATCGAGTGTCGTTGTTCGGGAGAAAGTGCCAGTCGCCCCCCAGATCGATGACGTGACGGGCCTGAGTCGCGGCGGGAATCTGGGCGACGCTCGGCGGCGCCAATGCGAAGGACACGGCGAGGAGACCCCATACCGAACGCAGGGTTAGTAGCGCGCTCGAGCACCTAACGAGCCGAAGCCTACTCCTGATGTGTCGCAGGTTTTTCACGGTCGTCAAGAGAATAGAAGGTCAAAAGCCGGCGGCACTTCCTAGTGCTTCCGGACAATCTCCGTTTCCCAGAAATGTCTATGGCTACAATAACGTCTGTTAGGTTCAGCGCCGCGGCGCTTTTCGCTCTCGCAGCTTGCGCTGGTGAGCCAACTTCGCCCAACGGAAACAATTCTTCTACGCCTCTTCCTGTGGCCGGCAATCCGATCTCCGGTGTGAATTTCTGGATCGATCCGAATTCGAGCGCGAAGCAGACCGCCGATTCCTGGCGCGCGACCCGTCCGGGGGACGCCGCGCAGATTGACAAAATTGCGTCCGGCTCACAAGCGCAGTGGTTCGGGGATTGGAACGCGGACGTTTTTGCTGACGTCAGCGCCGCGGCTAATACTGCGGCCACGGCAGGAGCGGTGCCAGTTCTCGTCGCATACAACATCCCGCAAAGAGATTGTGGCGGTCTTTCAGCCGGAGGAGTCGGTTCCGCAGCAGCCTACAAAACGTGGATCGCCGCTTTCGCGAACGGCCTCGTCGGGCACAAGGCGGTCGTCATTCTCGAGCCCGACGCGCTCACGCAAACCGATTGCCTGTCCGCAGCTGACCTGGCGACCCGAATGGATCTGATCCAGTACGCGGTGAGCGCGCTGAAATCGGCCAGCGCAAATGTGGCCGTTTACCTGGATGGTGGGCATTCAGCATGGCGTTCGGCGAGCGACCAGGCATCAAGGCTCCAGCGGGCAAATGTTGCGGCAGCAGATGGCTTCGCCCTCAATGTGTCGAATTTCCAGTACACTTCGAATCTCATCGCGTACGGTAAGTCAGTCTCTGCCCTGATCGGCGGCAAGCACTTCGTCATCGACACCAGTCGCAACGGACTCGGCCCGGCGGCGAACGACGAATGGTGCAATCCAGCAGGCCGAGGACTTGGATTCAGACCGACGACGAATACTGCAGATCCTCTCGTAGACGCCTACTTGTGGATCAAGACTCCCGGCGAATCTGACGGCGCGTGCAACGGCGCGCCTGCGGCCGGACAGTGGTGGGCCGATTATGCATTGGGGCTTGCTCAGCGAAGTATCTAAGCTGGCGGCGTCACTCGATCCGAGCGGCAATGAATGGATGGCCGTGCAGGTTGTATACGGCTGCTTCGAGAATGAGTGCCGCGGTGTTGAGACTCGCGTCGCCAGTTGAGCGGTTACTGCCCTCGTACACTCCCGCGCCCCAACCCCGGCCGGGAATCGCCGCCGGCATGACTGCCTGGATCGCGGCCAACGTGTATGGTGACGGAAGAAGCGCGTGCCAGGCGAAGGCGGCCTTCGCGCTAATCCAGCGCGGATTTTCCACGAACGATCCCACCGGCGCGTCGACGACGAACGCCTTTCCCTGCCGATATACGTCGTAGTAGTAGAAGTAGTAGGGGGGGTCGGGCAGAGCGTCCTCGCTCACCATCGTAATTATGCCCGTCGATTTATACCTCGCCTCCTGGGCGGCGAGAACGCGCCACGCCTGCTGACGAAGCTCGGGTGAAAACCAGCCGGTCTCCATCCCCATCATAATGTATGGCTCGCTGGTGATTCTTTCGTCGCCGCGCTTGTCGGCGACAATCGATATGCCAAGTACGTTGACGGGGAGAGCGTTGAGTCGCGCGTCGAGCGCCTTGTCAGCATGCACTCCCCAGAGCGCGAAGCCCGACGCCGCGTATTGCTCGTACCCGATGCGGCCTTCCTGGAAGGATCGGCGCGATCCGGTTCTGGGATCGAGATCCTCTCCGTGAAGGTAACCGTCCTGGATTAGCCGGCCCATATCGAGCCGCTTTACTATTGCGGCTGCCTGCGACGCGAACTGGGGTTGATTGACGGCGATGATGCGGAGCCAAATGAGGAGTCGGCCGATGTCTGTCACGGACCAGCCGATGCCGCGCGAAGAGACGTGTTCTCGGCGGTCGATCATGCGACCGCTCCTCGCCTCATAGGATTTGTTGAAGGCGACGTGGTCGAAAAGATCCATCGTCGATAACGTGGACAGTGCTCGCCCCATCCGCTGATTGAACGGACCATCGGCGATGAGCCCAAGCTCATGACCCGAGTAGAGCGCGGCCAGCCCGCTCGCTATGTCCCAGACCGTGACGAACGCATAGGTGTCGTGGGCGCGCGATAGGCCCGTCGAACTCTGGTAATTGCGATCGACGAACGCCCAGGCGGTGCGTGCTGAGCTCAGAAAGAGCTCGCGCTCGTCCAGCACATTCGCTGCGCCCTCGGGCGACTGAACAGTGGACGGCGGAGCCTGGGTCGGCCGAGTTGGAGTCGGCTTGGGTCGAGACGTCTTCTTTCTCCGCCCCTGCGCGTCGGCGCTATTTGCGAAAAGCGCAAGAATGACGAGGGTGGTTAGCGAACAGAGGCGTCCGTTAAATCGCATGTATTGGCAGCTAATATGGGGAACGAATGCGGCCGAAACATGCAGGAACTCTGCCGGGCTCCTCACGGTGCGGGCGACCGTCCGTTCGCCCGCACGTACGGATCGATGAGCGGGGCGAAGGATGGTGCTCTAAGCTGTGCCGGGGTACGAATCTGGCATACCCGGGTGAAGCCAAAGCGGCGGTGGGCATCCCCAGGCCGGCATTATTGGGAGGGTTCGCTGTGCATCGCAAAGCCGCTCGAACTACAACAGAGAGCAAGATTATGAAATTCAAGACACATCGGAATGCGGTTCTCCTTGCGGCAGCGTTCCTGGGCGTCGCGACGTTCGCGCGAAAGGCGGAGGCGCAGCTGCATCCCTCGCTCTATGGCTCCGCGGAAGCCGATACGCGCCATACACAGTTCTATCTCCTCGGCCTGTACGTCGGCTCGGGTGGACTCGGATGGACGCCCTATTTCGACGTCAATGGCTGGCTTCTCGATTATGCGGTCAACGGCACCCGGACGACTTTGAGCGCGGTCAATCCAACGATTGGTCTCGCGCATTCGAGCGCGAACACGGGTGTGTCGTTCGGGGTCGGTTACTCCTGGGTGCGCAACCCCAATTTGGGCGTACCGGGAACCGCGTCAGGGGGAGACAAGGGAGTAACCGCGAGTTTCGGGGCATATCACAACGGTACGGGACGGCGAGCTGCCAGCACTCAGTTCCTTTCGGAGTACAACTTCGGCAGCCAGTACATCTGGGCCCGGGGTCGGGCATCGGTGCCGTTTGGCTATTCCGTAAGACACCCGGCGCGGATAGGCCTCGAGGTGGTCGGGCAGGGCGGCGGCAAGAACGGCATCACGACGAATGAGTTCGATGTCGGGCCAACATTCGAATACGCGTGGACGCCGAACTTCAGAACCACCGCGGTGGTTGGATACAAAAACGTTGGGGTGAACTCTCGCGGGGTCTCGAACCGCGACAACGCAGCATACTTCCGGCTCGAGTTTTCATTATCGCCGTGAGCTTCAACCGCTCGCGGCGGGCGTGAGTGGTACGACGGGATGCTTGAGATGAAAACCGGTAGCGTCCTGGTACGCACGACCCACCGCGAGCAGGTTCGCCTCCTGGAACAAACCCGCCAGGAAGGTGAGTGAGACCGGGGTTCCATCCTCGCGAAAACCATTCGGCAGAATGAGAGCTGGGTGACCGGTCAGGTTGGTCGCCACGAGCTGTGATAGATTCGCGGCGCCCGTCGGCGTCACTATCACGTCCACAGAGTTCATGAGGTCGTCCCATTTCTGGATGGCGACCGAGCGCAG
>DASQPS010000035.1:0-3348 GCA_035643845.1 Gemmatimonadaceae bacterium
AACCATAACGCGCTCATTTTCTCGGTCGTGCTCCTGGTTGCCGAGACCTACGGGTTGATCAGCTCGCTGCTGATGATCGCAACGGTTTGGAAGCTGAGTGACCGTGAGCCGCCGCCGGCGCCAAAGGGACTCGATGTAGACGTTTTCATAACGAACTTCGATGAGCCGCTGGAGGTGCTGCGCCGAACGGCTATCGGTGCGCGGGCGATCCGCTATCCGCACCGCACCTTCATGCTCGACGACGGGAAGCGGGAGGAAGTGAAGGCGATGGCGGAAACCCTGGGCATTGGATACATCCGCCGCGAAGGGAACGCTCACGCGAAGGCTGGGAATTTAAACAACGCGTTCAAAGTCACGAAGGGCGAATTCATTCTTCAGCTCGACGCGGACCATGTTCCCCTTCCCAACATCCTCGACCGGCTGCTCGGCTACTTCGAGGACGAAAAGGTCGCGTTCGTGCAGTCGCCGCAGGACTTCTACAATACCGACTCATTCACGCACGTCATCAACGAGGAGCATCGAAGTCTGTGGGAGGAAAACCGGATTTTCTTTTCGCTACTGCAACCCGGAAAAGACACCTGGAATGCCGCCTTCTTCTGCGGGAGCTGCGGAGTGCTGCGAAGAAAAGCATTCGAGGAAATCGGCGGATTTTCTACCCGCACCGTCATCGAAGACATGGAGACTTCCATCGTGCTGCATGGGCGTGGCTGGAAGTCCATCTATCACGGTGAGACGCTCGCCTACGGTCTGGCCCCCGCGTCTGCGTACGCGTACCACGTCCAGCGTCTCAGGTGGGGACAGGGCGCGATGCAGATACTGCGAAAGCTCAGTCCCTTCACCTACCCCGGACTCAGCATTCCCCAACGCCTCGCCTACTTCAGCGCCACGTCGACGTACTTCGAGGGAATCCAGAAGCTCATTTTCTATGTGGCCCCGGCGTTGTTCTTCTTCACCGGCTGGCTTCCCGTGCGCATCACCAATGCGCAGCTGCTGACGCGACTGATTCCGTATGTCCTTCTCAGCATAATTTCGTTCGAGCTCCTCTCCCGCGGCTCGGGTTGGATACTGATCTCAGAGCGCTACATGATGGCGAAGTTCTGGACGTACATAAAAACGTACCCGGCCCTGTTCACCAGAAAGCTTCTGAAATTCAACGTCACCCCGAAGGGGACCGGCGAAGTTCCTTTCGAGACGTATGCACCGCAGCTCTACCTCCTCCTTTTTTCGGTGGCATCGGTGGTCTGGGCGACACTCGCTTACCACTTCGGCTGGGTGAATTATCACGCGAAAGGCTGGTCATCCGTAGCGTTCTGGCTAAACGGTTTCTGGATCTGCTGGAATGTGTATTTCGCGGGCTACGTGGTTCTCCAGAGCAGATCGTCCCGGCAGCAACGCGTGGATCACCGTTTCATCGATTCGTTCCCGATCACGCTGAGCGCGACCGACGAAGAAGGCAGGCAGTACGAGGATCTGCTGGCCCTCACCCAGGATCTGAATCCGGTGGGAATGGCGTTCCGCGCGTCTTTCGCTCTTCCCGAGAAGACGAGAATCAAAATGGCGCTTCCGCTCGCGAGCGGGCCGGTCGATGTCAGTGGTCGCGTCATGCACATCGAAAAGAGCTATACAGGCAACAATGCGATCTATACGCACGGCGTTCAATTTGACGATCTGCCGTTCAAGACCCGCGACGCGATCGAGCTCCACTGCACCCATCACTCGGTGCCAATGTGGCGGATGAAATACCGCCAATCGCTCAATTTTTTCAACAAGGCCACGGAGCTGGTTGCGAACACGCGGGGAGAGAAGCGGTTCTCCGTGCAGCTTCCAGCGCGTGTGACGGTTGAGACGCAGGACGGCGAAATTCCCGCTGAGGGCCTTGCTCTTCTCGAAGATGTGAGTCGGAGCGGCGCGCGCCTTCTGATGGAGGTTCCAGTTCCTCCGGACCGTGTGGTGAGCTTCGAGGTCCCCGGGACGACATTCTCGGGCAAGGGGCGCGTCGTCTTCAATCGCACACTGGAGACGCCAATGAAAGTGCGCTTCGTCGTCGGCCTCGGACGTCAAGTGCCGGAGTCCCGCTTCAGGGCGTGGACGCGTGAGTGGCGGACCATTGCGTTCGGAGCGGCGGACCAGGGAACAGCCCGCTAGCCAAGCTGGCTCCGAAAATCGGGCGTTCGTACATTTGCGCGGATGCCCAGGACTGAGCAGGCCCCGCTTGTCGGCAGAGATGCCGAGCTCGCGCTACTAAATCGCACGATCGACGAAGCGGCCGGCGGGGCTGGCCGCACGGTATTCGTAACGGGCGAAGGTGGCATCGGAAAGACGCGGCTGGTATCGGTCGCCGCGGAGCATGCCGCTCAGAAAGGCTGGAACGTCGCCATCGGCAGATCTTATCCCGTCGAGTCCGGGGTGCCCTATGCGCTTTTCGCCGACGCGCTCCTGCCGCTGGTCAGAAGCCTCGACCAATCGGCGCTGACTGTCCTGACTCGCGGCGGTGCGACCGAGTTAGGCTACATCTTTCCGAATCTTGCCAGCCCCAGCGAGCGCGAACGTTCTTCGACCGGCGCCGCGCCGTCAGAGCTCAAGGCGCGCCTTCTCTGGAATTTTTCGCAGTTTCTCGGACGGCTTGCGGCTCGGCAGCCGCTGCTCGTCATTCTCGAGAATCTCCAGTGGGCCGACGCATCGTCGCTCGAGCTTCTGCATTTCGTCGCGAGGCAGATCGCCGGTCAGAAAGTCGTCGTCCTCGGCACATACAACGAAACGGAGAGGGATCTTAATCCCATTCTCCGCACCACCGAGCAATCTCTCCTCAAGCTCGGACTGCTAACCGTCGAAAGGCTGACAGCGCTGCGACAAGCCGACGTCGAAGATGTCGTCCAGCAAACTTTCGGAATCGATCACGAAACAAGCAAACATTTTTCCGCGCTGCTTTACGACTGGACACGAGGCAACCCCTTCTTCGTCGAGGAGACTCTCAAATCCCTCACTGAATCGGGAGCATTGAGTCAGCGCGGAGGACGGTGGGTCGGCTGGAACATGGAGAGCCTCGAGCTGCCGTTCACAATCCGCGATGCGATAAAAGCTCGGGTTGAACGACTTTCTGCGGGCGCGCGGACGGTGGCAAACTTTGCGGCTGTCATCGGCACGCGCGCGTCGCACGAGACGCTTGCCGCAGTCGCCGGTTTGCGCGAGCAGGAACTGATTTCCCATCTCGACGAACTTCTTGCTCAACGAGTGCTCAACGAAACAGGAAACGTCGATGATATCTGGTACGATTTCACTCACCCGCTGCTGCAACAGGTCATTTATTCAGAGCTCGGACAGGCCCGAGCGAGAAGTCTTCACGCCACT
>DASQPS010000036.1:0-15906 GCA_035643845.1 Gemmatimonadaceae bacterium
GGAAAATCGTTGGGAGCAATGCCGCAGTCGACGCTCGGTTACGAGCGTCTGTTCAATTGGGCGTTGACGCCCATGGACGAAGACGAGTTCGTGAAAAGGGTTCTGGAGGATCAGCCCGTTCCTCCGCGCTATTTCAGTCACATGAAGCATGTCAATCGATTCGCAAACGCTCCATTGCCTGCCACCATTGTTCCGAGTGAGCTCCAGATGTCGGCCTTGGAAGCAGCCCTGCGAAACGGCTCGACTATCGTTGACACCCGCCCCCCCGAGAAATTCGCGGCTGCACATATTCCCGGAACACTGAATATTCCGCGCGACAAAAGCTTCCTGAATTGGTTCGGAGCGTTGGTACCCGGCGAGGGCGACATATATCTGATCACTGAAGCTGAAGGCAACGACGCAGTGTGTCTCTTGTTCGCCGACCTCGCGAAGATCGGCGCCGTTCAACTGGGCGGTTATTTCGGTCATAGGATATTCCACGACTGGCAGGCGGCGCACGGGGGCCTGGAAAACATTCGGCAGCTCGACGCCGACGCCTTGAGCGAGCTCACTCGAACTCGACCTGTGCAAGTGATCGATGTCCGGGGACCCGACGAATGGAGACGGGGACACCTGCCCGCCGCGATTCACATTCCGCTCGCAGCGCTGCCGGAACGCGTAGCCGAGATCGACCCGACCATTCCAACGGTCCTTCAATGCGGAGGGGGCGTAAGGTCGTCGATCGCAGCGAGTCTCCTCAAGGCCCGCGGAATGACGCAGATCTCAAACCTGATCGGCGGATTCGACGATTGGGTGGATCGCGGATTTAATGTGGAGAGGGGAGCAGCGGCTCCGAGCGGTCTCTCTTCGCAAAACCCGTAAGTCGAACTGCGGTCATGAGTCATCCGGCGGTCGTTTCAGCCCAATTGGGACGCCGGCGCGGCTACGAAGAGCCAGCCACGTGGAGCGAGCGACTTGCTGCGCTCAAGTACGTCCCCGCGCTTTTCCGCCTGATTTGGGAAACGCACCACGGCTTCGCGATCGCAATGGTGATCCTCCGTGTCCTCAGATCCGTTGTGCCGGTCGCGACGTTCTGGGTCGGCAAACTGATACTCGACACAGTCATCGCCGCCAAGGCAGGCCACGGGACTCTCACTCAGCTCTGGCGCTACCTGGCGCTCGAAATCGCGATCGTGCTCACCGGCGAAATTCTCGCTCGCGCATCCTCGCTCATCGAGAGCCTCCTCGGCGATCTGTTTTCGAATGCAATGAGCGTTCGGCTGATGGAACACGCGGCAAAGCTGGACCTCGCACAGTTCGAGGATCCGGAGTTTTACGACCACCTCGAGCGCGCTCGACGCCAGACAGTCGGACGTATTGCGCTTCTCACACTGCTTCTGTCGCTGTCTCAGGATGCCCTTACCCTACTAACTCTCGCCGGCGCTCTCATCGCGTACAGCCCCTGGCTGCTGCTGCTCCTCGCTCTCGCCGTCGTCCCAAGCTTCCTGGGCGAAACCCATTTCGCTTCGCTTGGCTATTCGCTGCTTTTCCGCTGGACTCCGGAACGCCGTCAGCTCGATTACCTCCGCTTCGTCGGCGCGAGCAATACGACCGCAAAAGAGATCCAGATGTTCGGATTGGCGCCGTGGATTACGGAAAAGTACGCGACGCTCTCTCAGCAGTTCTATGAAGTCAATCGTGACTTGTCGGTGCGTCGCGGTGCGATCAGCGCGCTGCTGTCGATTCTCGGGACGGTCGGATATTACGCCGCGTACGTGATAATCCTGCTTCACGCCGTGCGAGGCGAGATCACGATCGGCATGCTGACATTTCTCGCGGCGTCGTTCGGCAGAGGGCGAGACGTAATCCAGAGCATTCTCCTCTCGGCCAGCAACGTGTTCGAGCAGTCGCTCTACCTGCGCGACCTTTTCGTCTTCCTCGACATGAAACCAACCATCGAGTCGCCGCCGAACGCGCTTCGGGTGCCGGACAGGATCAAGGCCGGTTTCATGTTCGAAAACGTGGGCTTTCGATATCCCGGAAATGAAAGATGGGCGGTCAGGAACGTCGACATGGTTCTGCGCCCGGGCGAGCGCGTCGCACTCGTCGGAGAAAACGGCGCCGGCAAGACGACCATCACCAAGCTTCTCGCGCGTCTGTATGACCCCACGGAGGGGCGAATCACGCTAGATGGAATCGACCTTCGCCAGTACGACCTCGGGAGCCTGCGTCACGCTATAGGAGTGATCTTCCAGGACTTCGTGCGCTACGACATGCGATTCGACGAAAACATTGGCGTCGGCGAAATCGAATCTGTCCGCACCGATCTCGACCGGAGCAACGGGACACCGGCAGCGATTACGGCCGCCGCGGAAAACTCCCTTGCTGCATCGCTCTTGCCCCGCTTCTCAAAAGGCTATCAGCAGATGCTCGGGAGAAGATTCGACGATGGCGTCGATCTCTCCGGTGGCGAATGGCAGAAGATCGCACTCGCCCGCGCCTACATACGCGACGCGCAGGTGCTCATTCTGGACGAGCCGACGGCGGCGCTCGACGCGCGGGCCGAGTACGAAGTGTTTCTCCGATTTTCGGAGCTGGTGGCAGGTCGGATGGCGGTTCTGATCTCGCACCGTTTCTCTACGGTGCGGATGGCCGACAGAATCATCGTGCTGCGAAACGGCAAAGTCGAGGAGCAGGGATCGCACGAAGAGCTTCTCGAGAACCACGGACTCTACGAAGAGCTCTTCAAGATGCAGGCGCACGGATACAGGTGAGCCCGATCGCTATTGTCCCTGCTCTACGGCTGCAATGTCGATTTCGATCTTCACATCGTCGCTGCCGAATGGTTGTGTTGCGGCTTTCTACTCGGGGATTGGAATGTCGTTCCATCGGGCCTGGTCGAAAGTGCCGGGCGGAAAATCCTCGTTGATTCGAACGTTGGCGTATTGTTCCCGCCAGACGGGACGCCCGTTGCGGATCACCAGAAATTCCGTGGGGATCTGATAGCCCTGGATCTCTTTGTAGTTCTGTACGCGAATGTCGCTTATGATGGTGCGCTCGCCCGCCTTGCTGCTCTGGATAAAGCGGACGAGAAGCAAACGGTCCGCGTCGACCCACATCTGGTTCGAGGTGCTGTCTCCCGGTTTCGCTCCAACAACATAAACGGGCCTGCCCTCCCACTCGTCGCTGCGTATCATCTCGGTATCGACGTGCAGCGAGTCGAGCTCCTCCATGATCTGCGTGACGGGAGCTGCGTAGACATCGGACGTCAGAACGAGCAGAGGATTTACGGAGGGCCTAAAGTCCACGCGAATCCCGTTGTCGAACGACGCTACCTTATCATCGACCTGCACCAGGCCGCTGCGCTGCGTCGCAGGAAGGAACGCAATTCTCAGTTTGCCCGGTGCCTCGATGTGCTCGTACCACTGTGAATGTTGCTCCTGGCCGGTCGTTGTGTACGCGGTGTTGTTCTGAAGAAAGCTCATCGTCTTCAGATATTTCCCCGCGTAAAGATCGTGCATCGCGCGCACGACACCGACTCCGCTCGTCAGCCGTGCCGCGGATGGTTTGGGAGTAGACTTTACCGGAGCTTGCTTTCCCGACGGCGCAGCCGGTCCGCTCTGAAAGTACGAGCAGCCCGTGACTGCGAGCGCTGCAATCAGTATTCTCGAGCGAGTCATTTAATCTCCCAGTCCAGTGCGATATAAGAGACCGTTGAAGAGCAGCTTGAACGTACCATGCGGTTGGGAGCGGAAGTAGGGATCGGGTCCGTAGAGGACCAACATGCCTTTGCCGACGGGAGCCTGCAGGACCTCTGTTACACCGCTTAGATATTTTTGACCCCACGCCCATCCACTCCGCAGTGGCGTGGGTCCGTCGATCCAGACTATCCGCCTGATGCCTTTGGCCTCGGCGCCCGGCAACAGTCGAAAACCAGGCGCGTTGTCGTAATAGAAATCCGTGATTGGCCGAAGACCCTGCGCGAGCGCAGCCGTCGTGTCGACCCGCATTCTCAGAATTGACCCCGGCACATAGAGACGCGAGTGCGGAAGGCTCCGTCCGGCACTGTCCACAAGTGCGTTTGCTACCGGTAATTGTAACTGCGTGGCAAGATCGGTCGCAGAACCAACCGCGAGTACGGTCCCACCCTCGTTAAGAAATTCGGCGATCTGCGGGACACTCTTCGCGGCAGTCAACGCGCCGATTCGGTTCCGGTACTCCGCTGGCACTTCGTCAGCGCTGACGCGCGGTCCTCCTCGGCCGCCCTGCCGGCCGAAGTTCGCTCCGTCGGGAAGAATGAGGACGTCAAACTTCCTTCGAAGATTTCCCTCGTCTATTGCCGACGGATACACGACCTCGTACGGAAACTCGAACTGTTCGAGGACGAAGCGCGCCCATCCAGAAGTGATCGAGCCGCCGTATTGGTCCCAGATCGCGATCCGCGCCGGCAGAATTCGTCTCAGTGACGTGACACTCGCCGGGTTCGCGACCGGCTCGAACGACACTCCCTTTTCGCGAGCTACGTCGCGCAAAACCGCAACTGTGGTTGGCTTAGCGCTGACGTAGAAAGACCCGGCGTCGTAGGTCCGACCGTTCATTGTCACAGGCTTGGCGAACGTGTAGACCTCTTCTCCGCGCGCAAGCAGGCGATTGACGGCAACGAAGGCGTCGTTGACCGAGTGACTGAACACATATCCTGACGCCGCATTCTCCACGACAGATCTAGGTGCGGCGACAAACCCGGAAACCGGGACGAACGGCCCGCTGAAAGGATCGAGTATGCGATCGAATTGAACGCCCATCTGATATGCGAGCGTCCAGCCGGCGTTGTCGTAAGGCGGTGTTGGTGGTGCTCCGGGGTAAGGGATGTCGTTGGGATGGTCCTGGGGCTCGAACATGTCGAGGACGTGCGGGCGAAATGCCTGCGCCGTTGTTACCACCAGCGAGTTCTCGGGATAATTCCTGCCACCAATCGAAAATGGTGCTCTCGCGCGCAACACCTCGATTCCCGTTTTGATGAGCGCGTTCGCAAACTTGACCGCCGTTGGAAAGTCTGGCTGATCGGCAGGTATTATGTATCCGCGCGGATCGCGGTCCGCGGGATCGCGCATGATACTCGTGTATTTCGCCAATTCCGCCGGACTTGACCTCGTCGTGCGAGGCGGAGCTCCATTGTCGCCGCCCGGTACTCGGCTGGAATCGGGGGGCAAAGCCGCCTCGAGCGCCGCGACTCTACGCGGCGTCGTAGTCCAGGTGTCAGTGCTGCCACGTTCGATGGAATTCCTTCCCATGCGGTAGATGTTGTACAGGATCGTCTCCCGGTACCGCGACGCGAAATCCAGGACCGCGCGATTCGCCGTGAGCTCGTACGCGATCGACTGCGCGAAATGCCATTTCTGTGGCTGAATCGGCATGGGCAAATCGCCCTTCGGAAGCAATTTCTCCGGCACGAGCGGAATTTCCGTGGGAGTTGGATTTCCAATTGCCTCGGTCAACAGCCCAATCATGTTGTGGAAGTACACCGTCGTTCTCAGTCCGCCGTTCCACCACGTGGAATAGTTCGAGCCACTTCGCATCGTCGCCCCTGCTTTGCCCTCGGCGACGAACCGTGAGTGCATTGCTGCGCCTATCTGGTCCAGCTCCATCGGGACGAGCGGATCGAAGTTGTAGTTGAACGGATCGCGGAACGGCGGAGCGAAAATCACGGTGCCCGGAGGACCGGTCTGGTGATGGTTGTACATGATCTCCGGATACCAGGCGCGAAACAGTATGCTGTCCATGGCCTGCGTCTCTGGCAGCGAAGCCATGTACGAATCGCGGTTGTTGTCGTGGCCGGCGTACTTCTCGTAAAGAGTCGGCAGTCTCGAGGTAGTTCGTTTCAGTGTGTCAGCTTCTTTCATGTACCAGTTCGCCACGAGATCCTGCCCGTCGGGATTGGCTGGCACGCACAGAATGATGTCATCACGAAGAAATCTCAGAGTCTCGGCGTCATTTCGACTCACGAGCTCGTAGACGGTCTCGATGAGCTGTTGCGAGCCGAGGACTTCGCTTGCATGCAGGCCGCCATCGATCCATACGACCGCTTTGCCTTCCGCTGCCATCGAATGCGCCTGGGCCTCCGTCAAGTCCTGCGCGCGCGCGAGGCGCGCCGCGATTTCCTGATAGCGACCCAGCTTTCGATGGTTGGAGGGGGAAGTAATGATGGCCATCCACATCGGCCTGCCTTCGGCGGTGGTGCCTATCCGGACCATTTTCATTCGGTCCGACTCACGATCGAGCTTCTGCCAGTAGCCGATCATCTGCTCGTAATTCACGAGGAAATAATCGTCACCGATATTGTGTCCGAATTGCTGGAGCGGCGAGGTCACGCCGTTTGCCTGCGCCGAGGCTACGCCCGGAACGCAGAGGACATAAAGTAAAAAAGACCTGGCAATCAGTCTTCGCATTTGATCGACGAAGGTGCGATGAGGAGAATGCTCGCTGCGTGCGCGAGCTGGTGCGCCGAAATTTAATGTTCAGGCGTTTATGCTGCTGCGATTCGAGTCGTTGCCTGAGGCGACGACAACCCCCGCGAGCACGATCGCTCCGCCGAGCAGTGTTGCGGCGGACGGAATCTGTCTTATAGCGGGAATGAAAGCACCCAGTAGTGTAGCGCCGACTGGCTCACCCAGGACCGTGAGGTTCACAACGTAAGCTGGAAGAAATTTCAGGGCCCAGTTCATTCCGGTATGGCCGAGCAGCATCGGCCCGACCGCCAGCGCCGCGAAGATAGCGATCTCCTGCGGTGGCTCCGGACCAAGAGCGACGTGCCTCGATAGCGCGACGGCGCACAAGGTGACAAACGCCGCCGCATACACGATGGCTACGTAAGCCCAGACGCCGAGCGTCGCTCGAAGCTTCCGGCCGATGCTGTAGTACACGCCCGCCGTAACCGCCGCGGACATCGCGAGCAGATTTCCCTGAAGGGCGCGATTGCTGACAATCGTCTGCCCGCTCCAGAGATCGGGCGCTGCGATTATGAACGCTCCAGCCATCGCCACCGCAATTCCCAAGGCCTGACGCTTCGAGGGAACTTCGCGCAGTGCGACTGCCGAGATGGCGGCGACTACTGCGGGCTGAAGGTTGACGAGAGTGACAGATGCGGCAATCGTCGTCAGGTGAATGGACGCGTTCCACGCCCAGAAGTGGAGCGCTAGCGAGATCCCAGCCAGCAGCGAGAGCGCGAGCTCGTTTCCGCGCATCCGGCGCCAGTCACGCCATTCACCTGTTGCGACCAGAAACCCGCCGACAATGAGCAGGGATAAACCCAGACGCCACGCGGCGATTGTCAGAGCGTCGGCGTTCGACAGCCGCACTAGCGGTCCCGCAATGGAGATCCCGAGCAGCGAAAGCACGAGAACCGGGTAAGGGTTCCGTGGCGTCACGACATGATCGGCGGGGGGCGACGTCATTGTGCGCGAAAGCTATCGGTCCATGCAGCACCCGACCAAAAAAAAGGCCGGCGCTTTGGCGCCGGCCTTTTTGCTGAAGCTATTTCTTACTCGCTTTTTGGCGCCTTCACTAGACGCATCTCCGCCGCAGCACGACCGGCGTGCTTGAGGACCTTGTCATCGTACTGATGGCAGTTCGGCGTATTGCGGCCGCGCACGCATCCGTTGTAGCGAAGCAGGGCGACGCGAGTGTTCGGCGCATCCTCCATCGCCTGTTTCAGAATCTGGACACCGTGGCAGATGTTGCTCTCGACGTCGAAAAGATCCGACGAGCCGCAGCCCCACTTACCGCTATGCAGCGGCATTACCTGCATCAGACCGCGCGCTCCAACCGAGCTCTTGGCGCGCGGATTGAGGTCCGCGTCCTCGGTAAGCAGAACGCCAACCAGAAGTGCGGGGTCGATTTTCTCTTTCTCACCCTGCTCGACGATCGCGTCCGCAATGCGGAAAGCGAGACCGCGGTCATGCGTGTACTGATTGAGAACTTCGCCGATGCGGAAGGCCTGCTCGGTCGGCCGCGAAGCATCAACCACGGCCGCGGGCAGTCTCAGGAGCTTGCCTGGGTTTGCGTACACCGGATGCTGCTGCGAGATAGTCCACACTGCACCGCCGACGAGCAAGCCGCCCAACGCAATGGCGTGGGAAGCTGCGCGCATCGCCGACTTCATTGGCGAAGCCAGCTTTGGCGGAGGTGCATCGAGCGGTCTAAGTGACTTCTTCACAGAGTCTCCTGGAATTGGTACAGCCCGAAAGTGTCTAAACGAGCGGGACAAGGACCCTTCCCTTCTCATCGCGATACGCCCGGCCCAACCGATCCGCAAATCCGTGCAAGACTTCCATATCTCTTTCTCTTACGCGGTACTGCGCTGCCGTGGTCGGGAGCCTGTAAGTCGCGATGCTCTCGCTTGCCGGCAGCTTCTTCACCTGCATCCTGCCCTTCACCAGCTCCGCGCCTCTGGGCTTGGCAAAGTCCCACATCCTTCTTCCGATCTGCGAGTTCGTCAGCGGACAGTCGGGATGACGCGCCCGGATGTACCGGATGAAGTACTCGTTATCGATAAGCTTCTCATGCCCATCTTCCGGAACTTCGGCCAGAGTGATCGCTGGCCTCTGCCCCGGCGGCGTCTGCCAGCGCTTTAGGTCCTCGGCCTCGAGTGAGACCTGGATTTTGGCTCCCAGCACCGCCGCGACCTGTCGCAAAAGGTCGAGCGAGACATTGTAGTCCTCGTCATGCTCGATATTGCGAATTGTCGACGGCGACACAGGTCTAGAGAGACGTGCCGCAACATCTTCACGACGGAGGCCTCTGAGCTTTCTGATTCGCTCGAGCTCCCGCCCAATCCATTCTGCCATTGCAATCTATTGTGGTAATGCTGCTGCTGAGATACGTATAACGGTACCTCTATTGACGCATTCGGTCAAGAAAAAGTTTTAGATTTTTTGCGGATCAAAGAGGCTGAAAAAGCCATCTTTGTGACGAAGGTGAGCGGAAGGCGCTGTCCTGCTGAGCTTTAGAGATTTCTGCGGAAGAGCCCGGAACCGCGAGGCCGGGCCCGATCAGCCGCCCGAGCCTACTGCGCCGTTCCGAAACTGAGCATCTGGGTTGCAGCTTGCTCCGCGAACTTGAGGACCTTGCCCGAATAGGTGTGGCAATTCGGCGTGTTGGTCCCCCGCACGCATCCATTATAGCGCTGGAGCGCAGCGGAGACGCTCGGGGACCTCTTGATCAAGTCAGCCAGGATACTTACGCCGTGGCAGATGTTGCTGTCGATAGCGAAGAGGTCGGTGGACGGACATCCGGCCCACTTGCCGGCGTGGAAAGGCATTACCTGCATCAATCCACGCGCACCGACAAAGCTCTTGGCGTTTGGATCCAGTTTCGCGTCTTCGGTGAGGACAACCCCGACGAGCAACGCCGGGTCGATGTTTTTCTTCCCTCCCTGAACCACGATCGCAGATGCGATTCGGCGGGCGAGTACGGTATCGCTCGTGTACTTGTGGAGAGAATAGGCGACTTTCTGAATTTCCTCCTGCGCTTTGGCGTCGGTTGGCGCCGCAACAGGTTCGGTGCCTGGGGCCGCGGCCTCGACGAGCGCCGGCGGCAAGTGAAGGAGTTGCCCCGGCTTTACGAACTGTGGATGTTGCTGACGGAGCGTCCACACAGTTCCTGCGGCGAGTAGTACCACAGCGCCGATACTCTGAAGCGTCGCCCTCAGAACACGACGCCACTGCGGTGTCGTTGGCCTGATCGGCCGTCGAACCGGCACGGTCGTAAAGGGATCTCCGGCCCCTGACTGGCGCTTGTCGTGCTCGAGGTCGGCCATGCCCGTCACGGTTGCACCTCATATGCCAAACCGGGTATGGAGATTGCCCTCCCGCGAATGCGCGCCTACCACTACACTGATCGCCAATGAGAGAGTCTGAAGGACTGTACCGCACGTTCCGCTTTCTGAAGAAAGCGGTCATTGGATTGGTGCTTGTCGTGGTCGGTGTTCTGTTGTTCGGATATTTCTTTTTCATGAGGCACGTCGACGCGCCGAAAGCGTGGGCGCTTGCCGACCGCGAACTTCAGGGTGGCATGCTTCAGTACGGCGAAAAGGTCCAGCGCAAAGCAAAGGTCTTCATGCGCCGGCCAAGCGACTATTATCGCGGTGCGGACGGAATGTTGTACGCAACAAATGACCGGCTGATTTTCATCGGCGTAGCGCCCGGCGAGAAACTGGAAAGCGCGGACGCTCCTCCCACAATTCTTACGCAGGAATTTCCCAACGATACGTTGCTTGGCATGGCGGGCCGACGGCTGTACTTCCTGACGGCTCACGGCGTGAAAGTCACGCATCCGGGGATGGCCTCCGGTGACTTTGCCGCTGTGCAGGGACAAGATGCGGCACTCGACTCGCTGGTCGACTACGTCAACGCTGTTCATGCGACTCAGCGCGCCGAAGCAGCGAAGGAGCGCCGGTTAAGGGAGGCAGTCGCGGCGTTGATAAGACAGCCCATCTATTATACGGTAAAGCGGGGCGATGCCCTTTCCCTCATCGCAACCAAGTTCGGCGCGACTCCCGATCAAATCAGGCAGTGGAACCAACTCGAAGGAGACCGCGTAAAGATCGGCCAGCGTTTACTGGTCAAGGCCGCGAAGAAATAGCGGGATCTCACTCCAACCGAGAGAACTCATGGACGATCTAAAGCAGACACTAGACAAGCTGCGCGACGAGCTGACCAACGCCGGAAAGCGGCTCGCGGATCTGGCCGAGAAAGGAAAGTCCGAGCTTCCAGCTGCGGCGAAACGAATCGACGAAGAGTATCAGCGCTTGCAGAAACTGCTGGACGCCGCCGTCGACAAGTTGCGCCACAGATAGGCGCTTCTCCACGAGGCGTGGTCAGACGAGGCGTGGTCAGACGAGGTGTGGTCGGGCCTCGTGACCGGCGCGGTAGGCCGAGAGTATCTGGATGTCGCCGACCGTCGGTGGAGCGACGGAATACACGATCCCCAGGCGCCAGCTCTCGTGCGCCAGGTGGTAGCGCTTGTAAATGATGTACTGCGAATCCTGGATCGCCCGTTGCGTGGCGTCATCCTCGATGTCAGAGAGAGGTCGATCGGGAAGACAAATCTCTGGCGGTGGCTCGTCGCCGAACTCCAGTCTCCTGACCTCGGCCCGCGAGGTAATCAACCAGCATTCCATCTATTTGCACGCTCGGGGCGGGAGACAAAAAAAACGGTCGCAAAAATTGCGACCGAAAGACGATCAAGTCCAGTCGCAATCTTACGGGCAGGTGATGTTGGAGAAGACAGGATCGTTCACACCTATCGAACAGGTCTTCGGCGTCTTGGCGTGGGTGGCGGTCGCCTGCCAGCTCGCGGGCGGCCCGGTGTTGACGGTGGCAGCGATGGTTACGTCCGGGGTTGGGGTGAAACCCTCAGCGGTTCCGTCGCCGCTGAAAAAGCCGCCTTGGTTCTGGGTTGAATAGTTCTCTTCGTAGACGGCGAAGTTTCTCAGATCCGACTTCATCGCCGACAGGTAAGCCGCTTCCTTCGTGCGAAGGACTTTGATAATGGCGATGCCAGCAAGAATGCTGATGACCAACACCACAATTATCAGCTCGAGAAGAGTGAAGCCTCTCCTGCCGCGGCGCATTCGATAGAGAAAGAGGTTGGCCTTATCTGCCCTCTAAGCTCTTGCGATTGAGAGACCTGCACAAGACCGAAGTTATTACCGGGCCATCTTGGCTCCAGTCGCTGCCACCTTTCCTTTGAACAACGGCAGGTACTTTCCATAACCTTCGGCTTCGAGCCGTGAAACTGGGATGAAACGCATCGCCGCTGAATTCATGCAGTACCGTAGCCCAGTGGGTCGCGGTCCGTCGTCGAAGACGTGGCCCAGGTGAGAGTCGGCCGCGACCGACCGCACCTCGTTCCGCTCGTAACCGAGAAGATGGTCGCTCTGCGTCCTGATGTTCGCCGGCTCGAGAGGGCGCGTAAAGCTTGGCCAGCCGGTTCCCGAATCGAACTTGTCCAGAGAGCTGAAAAGCGGTTCGCCTGAGACGATGTCGACGTAGATCCCGGCTTCATGGTTGTCCCAGAACTCGTTGCTGAACGGAGTCTCGGTGTACGCGTGCTGGGTGACAGCGTACTGAAGGGGCGTGAGCTTTTTCTTGAGCTCACTGTCAGATGGCTTGACGAAAGCGCGGCGCGGAGCAGTCGCTGCGGTTGATGCGACCGTAGCGCGCGTCTGCTGAGCTGAAGCGCCGGTAGAGATGAGGAGCAGCGAACCCGCGCCGGCGGTTGCCGCCGTCAGCCAAAACCTTCCGAGATCGAGACGCAAGCTTTTCTTCAACACTGCTGCTCCTTTTTTATGGGCTGAGTATAGTACGCCGATCAGCGCCAGATGGTCCGCTCAGGATTGCTGCTTCCGGCCGCCGAGATTGAGATCGATCCACGCTGCAAAGGCGTTGACGAACGCGCGGAGGAAATCGCGAGTACTGTCGTTCTCGAGATGGCCGTTCTCGTCGAACAGCTTAGCGGCTCCGCCGACGTACGCTTCCGGTTGTTGCATCGTGGGGATGTTGAGAAACACGAGCATCTGTCTAAGATGATGGTTCGCGCCAAACCCTCCGATCGCACCGGGCGAAACGCTGACGACAGCTCCAGGCTTCCCGTTCCACGCGCTCTTGCCGTATGGCCGCGATGCGACGTCGATGGCGTTCTTCAAGACGCCTGGCACTGAACGATTGTATTCGGGGGTTGCGAAAAGCACAGCGTCGAGCGCGGCTATCCGCTGCCTTAGAGCGATCCAGTCGGCAGGCGGAGTGTCTTCGAGATCCTGATTGTAGTGCGAAACCTGCCCGATCTCGACGAACTCGAACTGCAGCGAGGCCGGCGCCAGGTTCACAATCGCGTTAGCAACCTTGCGCGTGAAGGAATCTTTGCGGAGGCTGCCCACAACGACGCCGACTTTTCGAACCGGAGGCATGGCAAGAAACTAATACCTCCGGCGGTCAATTCGTTCTATCGGGCGCTGAGACCAGTGTCCGCGACTCGTTCCGGACGAGTGCCGATCCGCTCGGTGTGGTGAATGCCTTCGGCGAACTCCTCCAGCATTTTGCGGTTGAAGGCAGGAATATCATCAGGCTTGCGGCTCGTCACCATCCCTTCGTCGGTGACGACTTCTCGATCCACCCAGTCGCCGCCTGCGTTTTCTATGTCGGTGCGGAGCGAAGGCCAGGAGGTGAGCGTTCGACCTCTGACGACACCCGCCTCGACGAGCATCCAGGGCGCGTGGCAGATGGCGGCGACAGGTTTCCCAAACTCGAAGAAACGGCGCACGAACTGAACGGCGCGCTCGTTCTGCCGGAGGTGATCCGGATTCATAACGCCGCCGGGCAGCATGAGCGCGTCGAAATCATCGGCGTTCGCAGAGTCGAGCAACACGTCGACCTGAAGCTCATCGCCCCAGTGATCGTGCTGCCAGGCTTTGATCTTTCCGTTTTTCGGGGAAACGAGCACGGTCCGGGCGCCGGCCTGATCCAGCGCTTTCCTCGGCTCTGTAAGCTCCACTTGCTCAACTCCGTCAGTCGCGAGAATCGCGACTCGTTTGCCTTTCACTCCGCTTTGTGTCGCCATGATCACCCTCTCTTGTTGAGTCCGGCCGCGGCGCTACACCGCATCGGCTTGATCGCGACAAACGAGCAGAGTGCGGGCCAGGAAGCGTCTATTCCGAAGGTTCGTTGGCGCAGTGACTCTGCAGGAAAAGCGTCGTCAAACAGGGTAACAGGCTCCCCTTGAGAATGACCGTGAGCCGAGAGCTGAAAAACTCTGGCCAGGAGGCCATGTGAGGTTTCGATTCCTTGTTGGTGCAGCAGCAGGCGTAGCCGCGTTCGCCAGTGTCGCAGCGGCGCAGGTCTGTCAAGGCGATTTATCGTTTCGGAGTCGCTCGACTCACGTTAGCGGCAGCCTTGGCATGAGCAACAATTCCACCGCGTTTGCAGCGGGATTAAGCGCTGGCCACACGATGGGATGGTACGGCGGTGCCTCTGTCGGCATGCTCAATTACGACAACGCCAACAGTAATGGCTTCGCGCTGAACGGCGGCGTCGGTTACCAGATGCCGCTCCAGCAGAGGAGCAAATGGCAGATGTGTCCGGGGGCGACGCTCGCGCTGAGCTTCGGTCCGAATGTCGACGTTGGTGCTGGAACTGTGCATGTCTCCACGCAAACTCTGACGATGGGCGTGTCAACGGGAACCGTGGTCCCGCTCACCAAAACTGTGAATCTGATTCCATTTGGTTCCGCGGCGTTCGGCCATACGAGGGTAGCCCAGAAGCTGAATGGTCAGACCGCAGCCGGCTCAGATAACTATCTGTTGCTTGGTGGCGGCGCAGGATTCCAGTTCACCCCGTCGCTTGTTGTCCGTCCGGCGCTTACTCTTGCGGCCGGCGCTGACGCGATCGACGATACCATGTTCAGCCTCGGAATAACATTCGCGCTACCGCACTAACGAATCTCTGAAATCGCAAAGATTGCAAAAACGGCGCGGACTCTCCGCGCCGTTTTTGCATCTCCGCGGCGACGGGAGCGTCGTCATGACGTTCGAACCGATGACGCCGCTCTTGACGGCCCAGGATTGATCCCGCGCCATACCTTCGATTTCCGCAGCTTGAGATAGTCTCGGACTAACGACGCTATTTTTCAGGCACGGTGTTGGCGATAGGAGTTTGCTAGGTTGGCGATCTCCCACTTCCGGTCAATGAGCCACAGCTCGAAAATCGATCACTCTGATCCGAAGACGACCGAGAATCCCTTTGCTACCGCCCCTGAAGCGTGGCTAGCGGCCATCGTAGAGTCGTCCGACGACGCGATCATTGGCAAGACGCTCGATAGCGTCATTCGAAGCTGGAATGTGGGTGCGACGCGCATCTTTGGGTATGAGGCCGCCGAGGCAGTTGGTCAGCCCGTCTATCTGATTATGCCACCCGAACGATACGACGAAGAGCCTCAGATCATTGCTCGCCTCCTCCGTGGTGAGAGCATCGACCACCATGAGACCGTACGCCTGCGGAAGGATGGCACCAGGATCGAGGTTTCGCTTAGCGTGTCGCCGATCCGAGACGCCGCAGGTCATATCATCGGCGCTGCGAAGATCGCTCGGGACATCTCCGAAGAAAAAAGACTCCAGCGCACGGAGCGTGAGCAGGCAGAGCAACTCCAAGAGCTTGCCAGTGAGCTCGAGCAGCAGGTCGAAGAGGGACAGTCGCTAATGGAAGAGTTGGAGCAAACCAACGAGGAACTGATTCGCTCTTTAGCCGACACCAAGCAGGCTCGACATCAAGCAGAAGAAGCACAACGTCAAGCGGAGGCAGCCAACGCGGCGAAGAGTCAATTCCTCGCGATGATGAGTCACGAACTGCGAACACCGCTCAATGCAATCGCCGGATACGTGGATTTGCTCGAGCTGGAGATCAGAGGCCAGCTGACGGCAGAACAGAAGCAGGATATCTCACGTATCAAACACAGTCAGGAAACACTCCTTCGACTCATCGAAGACGTATTGAGTTTCGCTAGGCTCGAATCTGGCCGCGTGGAATATCAATACGAGGACGCGCATATCGACGTGATTTTCACGGCGCTCGAGTCGTTCATGGCGCCGAACCTGATGAAAAAAGGCCTCTCGTATCACGTCGAAGGGTGCGGCGCGGAGGTAGTGGCGTCGATCGATCGGTATAAGGTCGAGCAGATCATTCTCAATCTTCTGTCGAATGCGGTGAAGTTCACGGACAGTGGCCGAATAGACGTTACCTGCGCCGTCGACGACGCACATATTCGTATCGAGGTTCGCGACACCGGCCGCGGCATCGGACCTAAGCAGCTGGAAAAGATTTTTGAGCCGTTCATTCAGGTCGAGGCTCCGCTCACTCGAACAACTCAAGGAACTGGACT
>DASQPS010000037.1:0-3569 GCA_035643845.1 Gemmatimonadaceae bacterium
CGTGACCGCCAATCCTACGTTCCCGACGTTCGCGTTAGTCTTGGAGTTCCGCATTGCGAACGCGTTCCAGTACGGGGTGATGCTTGTGTTCTTCGCTACCCGAACGTCGTAACCAAGACCCGCAAGCACGCCGACTCCGGTCTCCGTATTGGTGAATCCGCCGAAGCTTCCGGTGATAGATCCAACTCCGAGTCCGCCGGTCAGAAAGAAACCGCCCGTCACCGAGGGGTAGAAGCGGACGCGCGCATCGACGGTGCCGACCGTTAGCGTCGCACCCTGCTGCGATTTCGTCCAGGCTTCCGAGCCGACACCGAGCAGGAACCGCGGCGTGATTGTCCCGCCGAGCGATAACCCGCCGCTGATGCTGCTTTCGCGCCCGCCGCAATTGTCGCAGCCGAGCGTGCCGTAGCCAAGTCCGCCGCTGAACCAGAAACCTTCGCGAGTCTGCGCGTTCTGCGCCTGGATCGTCCCCACCATCGAGAGAGACCCGATCAAGCATGCTGCCACCCAACCGATCATTCTTTTCGAAATCATCAAACACTCCTGAGTTTTTGCGAGTCCGGAAGTAGTGATGCCGGAACAGTTTGTGGCCTCGCTAAACCACAGACTCACAAAAATTCAGAAGGCAACTCGCGCTATCGGGACTTTCTGCTTCGAGTGTTTGTCAGATCGTCGTCCGCCGGATCCCATGTCGGACCGCACTTGACCACACGCGTCGCGATTCTGCACCACTCAGCGACCTGGCTATCGTTTGCGCTCATCCAGTTTATTGGGACTGGCGCGAGCCGGC
The DNA here is from genome assembly GCA_035643845.1 of Gemmatimonadaceae bacterium. GTDB lineage: Bacteria > Gemmatimonadota > Gemmatimonadetes > Gemmatimonadales > Gemmatimonadaceae > UBA4720. Next base: position 791 of record DASQPS010000037.1, read on the forward strand.
GCTTCTCCCCGTTGCTCGCAAAGCACAACCACCCGGAGCTGTACTCAGACGCAACGACGCTACGACCGCCAGCATGCGCGCGCCGATCGCCGAGCACACGCTGCTCGATCAGGAACACGACGTTTTCGACGGGAGTGCGGCGTTCCATCTTCCGCCGCTCGATTGAGGACGGATGCACCATCCAGACTTCCCAGGGACGGCCCCTCGCGTCGAGAAAACTTCGGTAGCCCGTATTTCTGGCGGTCTGGAGTTGCACGAAGCCTCGTAAATGGGGGAGGATTTAAATCGCAAAACCCAAACCACAGCCGTAGCGCTCACCGCCGGGCTTTCTTCGCTTTGTTTCCTCGCTCGTCTTCCGCGTCTACCAGGCTGCTATGTCCTGGACCCTTCGCTTCCCAGGCGACTGATAGAGTCCCATCGTTCTCGAGCACGACCGCGTCTACGTCTTCCACCCGATTCACTCCCTTGGCTCGAATTGCCGCGCGGATTTCCTCCTCGGTAACGCGCTGTTTTTTGAGCGCGCGATCAATGAATTTGCCGTGCGAAAGGAGAAGTGTGGGTTCTCCGTTGATTACGCGTGCCGCCAGCGGCCAACGTGCGGCAACTTCCGCGAGGACCACCTGAATAAGAACGAGCGTCAGGAGCGCCGAGAACCCATCGACGAGGGTCACATCCTTCGACACGATCGTCGAGGCGAAAACCGAACCGACCGCCACCACGAACACGAAATCGAACACGTTCAACTTGGAGAGAGTCCGCTTTCCCGAAAGACGAAGGACGGTGATGAGCGCGGCGAAGCCAATGATCGACAGCGCCACAGTTCGACCAACGTTGTACCAGCTCTCGAAAAAGAGCGGAGGATGCGGGATTTCCGGGACCGACATTCTGTGCACCGAACCGGGTTCTGATCGTCGGGTAGCAATAGCAGGGATCGCGCCCACTCGCTGTATATTCCTAGGTAATGAAGACCACGCTCGCCTACCTGCTGTTGCTGCCGCTGGTCGCGGCCACGACGCACCGCGGAACGGGGACTATCAACGCCGAGGACGCCGTTCCAATGCGCACCGATGGAGTGACGCTTTCGATCCGGCCGGTGAGGTGGATGGTCGTCGGTGGAAGCGCCACGCATACCGTCCCCTCGGGACGCACGGTTCCAGTCACAGTCCAGGCCCAAATTGCGAAGGGTTGGCACATCTACTCCATCAGTCAAAAACCCGGCGGCCCGATTCCACTCTCGATTCGCCTGGTCGATTCAAGTGACGCCGTCATCCGTGGCGTCATAAAGGCGCCGAGGCCCGAGCGCCAGTTCGACAAGAACTTTGGAATCGAGACGGAGCTGTATTCGGGGAATCCGCAGTTCACGCTGCGGCTAGGCGCCCGCAAACCGACGCGCGGCGCTCAAGACGTCCAGATCGGCGCCCGCTACCAGGTGTGCAGCGAAACGCTGTGCCTGCCGCCGCGGACCGACACGCTCGACCTCAGACTTCGAATTGTGGGCCGCAGTTGACATCCGGATTTTTCTGGCTCGCTGCTACCACGGGACTTCTGTCCCTGCTTACTCCGTGCGTTTTCCCGATGGTGCCTGTTACGATTGCGTATTTCTCCGCGCCGCTCGGACAGCGTGCTGCGAGTCTCAGACGCCCGCTTCTTTTTGGCCTTGGGATCATTGCGACGTTCACCCTCCTGGGCCTCGTGCTCGCATCGATCTTCGGAGCAGCGGGGCTCAACCGGTTCGCCGCCGACCCGTCGGTAAATCTGGTTCTCGCCGTGTTGTTTGCGATTTTCGCCGCCAACCTGTTTGGATGGTTTGCGGCGCCGCTGCCGTGGCGACTTGTGAACGCGGCCGACCGCGCTGCACGTGACGCGACACCGGGAAGCTCACTCGGAGCACTCGTGATGGGTGCAACGTTCACGCTAACGTCCGTGACTTGTACCGCACCGTTCGTGGGGACGCTGCTCGTGCTGGCGGCGAAGGGTTCGTGGGCGATGCCTGTGCTTGGGATGCTCGTCTACTCTGCTTTCTTCGCGCTCCCGTTCGTATTGCTGGCCCTCGTGCCCAGCGCGTTGTCAAAGCTCCCGCGGGCTGGGGAGTGGATGGCGACCATAAGAGTGCTCATTGGTCTGTTGGAGGTTGGTGCCGCGGTCAAGTTTCTTTCCAACGCGGATCTGGTGCGCGGCTGGGGCGTCGTCACCCGCAACGTGGTGCTCGTAACGTGGGCTGCGCTCGCGGTGATCGGAGCGATTTACCTCGGGAGATTAGCGCTCGCGAAACGCCAGCGGGGCGAAGGAGACGTCGTTGCTCTGGCTCCCATTGCGGCCACCTTGCTGGTTGCGGCGTGGCTTCTGTCCGGCCTCAACGGGACAGTGCTTCCGCAGATCGAAGCGTTTCTTCCACCTGCCGTTAATCATGTACCACGCACCGGCAGCTCGCTCTCGCCAACCTGGATGCTGAACGACTACCCGCGCGCGCAGGCGGTCGCGAAATCGAGTGGAAAAGCAGTCTTCATAGACTTCACCGGCTACACGTGCACGAACTGCCGGTGGATGGAAGCGAACATTTTCAGTCGTCCAGATGTGGGGGCAGCGCTTGGAAAGTTCGTGCTTTCAAGACTGTACACGGACGGCGATGGCGATCTCTACCAACGCCAGCAGGAGTTCCAGGAAAAATCATTTGGCACCGTTGCGTTGCCGCTCTACGCCGTCGTCGGGCCCGACGGAAAAGTTCGCGCAACTTTCAGCGGACTCACACGGAACCCGGCGGAGTTCATCGCTTTCCTCG
>DASQPS010000038.1:0-2838 GCA_035643845.1 Gemmatimonadaceae bacterium
GACGCTGGACGCTGGGTGCTCTTCGATGCGGGCCCGGCCTGGAATGGCAGCGACGCGGGCCGCAGAATCGTCATTCCGTATGTCCTGCGCCGTGGCGGGTCGCTCAAGGCTTTCGTGCTGTCGCACCCGCATAACGATCACGTCGGCGGTGCGGCGAGCGTCCTTTCGGCGCTGCATCCGGACAGTTACTGGGACGCGGCGTTTGCGGGTGGCGCGGAGACCTACATTGCATCGCTCGCCACCGCCGCGAAGGAAAACATCGCCTGGCACCGCGTTCACCCTGGCGATTCGCTGAGGATCGATGGAGTGACGATCTCGTTTCTTGCCCCGGACTCCGCGTGGACTGTCGGGCTAAAGGACCCGAACCTGGCGAGCACGATCGCCCTTGTGCAATTCGGGATGGTGCGCTTTCTGCTCGTAGGTGATGCAGAGCGGGGGGAAGAGGACTGGCTCCTCGCTCGGCACGCGAGCGAGCTCCACGCAGACGTGCTAAAGGTCGGTCATCACGGCAGCTCGACGAGCAGCAGCGATGAATTTTTGGCCGCTGTACGCCCCGAGCTGGCACTGATTTCCGTCGGCGCTGGGAACATGTACGGCCATCCAAGCGCTGACGTGATTCGTGCTCTTGGCCGAGCCGGAGCACAAGTTCTTAGGACGGATGAAGCGGGAACCGTGGTAGTGCGAACGGATGGCGCACACATCGAAGTCGAGGCGAAGGGAGAGACATGGGAATTGGCGCGCGAGTCGTCGCGGCGGTAGCCGGAGAGAAAATCGAAATACCGTTTGCACTAACGGACATCTACCCGGAGCTCGCAGACGTGACTTATCGGAAGGGCGGACTACCCGTGCGCGTTGCGGGCTGGGCACTCGGAACACGCACTGCGCAGGCGATTACACTCTGGCGTACGGTTTTCGTCGACCCATCTACACCAGTTACGGCGGAGTTACTCTTGCACGAGCTTCGGCACGTCCACCAATTTTCGGAGCGCAGGACATTTCCGCTCAGCTACCTCTGGCAATCGATTCGGCACGGCTACTCCAACAACGCCTACGAGATCGACGCGAGGCGGTATTCAGAGCAGCGCCTCGCACAGACTGCCCCCGACAAGGATTTCTGAAGTGGTAAAGCACACGGCGACGTCGGTAGTAACGATCGAGCGGTTCATCATCGAGCAGGAAAAGCTGCACCCCGAAGCCACGGGTGAGCTATCTGGCCTGCTCTATGACCTCGCGCTCGCGGCGAAAATGATCGCCAACAAGGTCAGGAGCGCCGGCTTGGCCGACATCATCGGTGCGACTGATCTCGAGAACGTCCAGGGCGAGACTCAACAGAAACTCGATGTGCTCGCGAATGAGATCATCATCAAGGCCGTGGACCATGGCGGCAGGCTTTGCGCGATGGCGTCCGAGGAAGAGCCGGGCATCATCGACATCCCTGAGCATTTCCGCTGCGGAAAATATTGTCTCCTGTTCGACCCACTCGACGGCTCCTCGAATATCGACGTGAATGTTCCGGTCGGAACGATCTTCTCCGTCGTTCGGAAGATCACCCGCAGCAGCCGCGGCGAAATGGAAGACATGCTTCAACCGGGCCGCAGACAGGTCGCTGCGGGATACGTCATCTACGGGTCGAGCACGATGCTCGTCTACACCACTGGACAGGGCGCGCACGGCTTCACGCTCGATCCTTCGCTTGGCGAGTTCCTCCTTTCACATCCGAACATCCGAACTCCCGACACCGGGCGTTATCTGTCGGTGAACGACTCCTACCACGCGCAGTGGGAGCCTTCCGTCCAGAGTCTCATGCAGTACTATCGTGGTCAGGACGGCAACCGCCAGCCTATGAACACGCGTTATGTCGGCTCGCTGGTCGCGGACTTCCATCGAAACCTTCTGGGCGGAGGGCTGTTTGCGTATCCAGCCAATCGCAAGAACAAACGCGGCAAGCTCCGGCTGCTGTACGAAGCATGCCCACTCTCCTTCATAGTGGAGCAGGCGGGCGGCGCGGCAACCGACGGCACTCAGCGGATTCTCGACGTTCAGCCCACCGAGCTGCATCAGCGGACGCCGTTATTCATCGGGAGCAAGAACGACGTCGACGCTGCGGTCGCGGTTCTTGGTGCGCAGCACCGGAATGCGGGCTCGCTCGCGGGCGTCGGCTCGGTAGGCGCGTGACTCGGGCGCGTTGCTCCGCGCACGCCGCCACGTGCGCGTGAAGAAAGAAGACTCGCCTCAAAGGCTCTCGCCTTCCGGGATCCCAATCAAAACCGTCTATCACCCCAACGACGCGACCGCGGACTACGTTTCCGACCTCGGCGATCCCGGAGTCTGGCCGTATACTCGCGGTGTGCAGGCGACGATGTATCGCGGGCGATTGTGGACGATGCGGCAGTACGCTGGGTTTGGAAGCGCGAGGAGCACGAACGAGCGATTCAAGCTCCTGCTCGCTGCCGGCCAGACTGGCCTCTCTGTCGCGTTCGATCTGCCGACGCAAATGGGTCTCGATTCCGACTCGCCGCGCGCGCTGGGCGAAGTCGGTCGCGCGGGAGTCGCAATCGACAGCGTGAACGATATGCACGTGCTGCTCGATGGAATTCCGCTCGACCGGGTGTCGACCTCGATGACCATCAACGCGACCGCGGCTACTCTGCTCGCCATGTACATCGTAGTAGCGGAAGAACGCGGCGTAGTGCGCAGCGCTTTGAGCGGCACCGTTCAGAACGACATCCTCAAGGAGTACGTCGCGCGCGGAACCTACATCTACCCACCCGAGCCGAGTATGGCGCTGATTGCCGAGGTTTTTCGGTTCTGCGCCGACGAAGTTCCAAACTGGAATCC
>DASQPS010000039.1:0-7770 GCA_035643845.1 Gemmatimonadaceae bacterium
AGGGATTTGATTCGAGCGACTACGGCGGCGCGCCACTTCTAGGATGCCGCGGTGTGAGCATCATATGTCATGGCAATTCATCTCCGCGTGCCATCAAGAACGCCATCAAGGTCGCTGTCCGCGCTGTCGAGACGGGAATGAATGAACAAATAGGCCAGCGACTCGAAGCGGCCGCGCCGGCGATTACCGCCGCGGTGGAGCTGGCGTGAAGCGGCCTGTAGCTGCGGTTATGGGAACCGGTCGCGGACTACCCGCGCACGTGATGACCAATCACGACTTCGCGTCGATCGGAATCGAGACTTCTCACGAGTGGATTTTCGAAAGGAGCGGAATTTCGGAGCGTCGCCTCGCGAGAAACGGCGAAACGACCTGCTCCATGGCGTCTGATGCCGCACGGAAGGCAATGGATGTTGCGGGCGTCCACCCCGGCGAGATCGACATCATCGTACTCAGTACGGCGACACCGGATCGTCTGCTTCCGTCGACCGCTGTCGATATTCAGGCCGAGCTGGGCGCGACGCGCGCGGCGGCATTCGATGTCGGTGCGGCGTGCGCGGGTTGGCTGTACGCAATGTCGACCGCCGAAGGCCTCATCATGTCTGGAACCGCGGAGACGATCCTCGTCGTTGGCTCGGAGAAGATGAGCGCGATAGTCGATTGGAAAGATAGATCGACCTGCGTGCTTTTCGGCGACGGTGCTGGTGCGGCAGTCCTCAAGCGTTCCAAGAGCGGGAAGGGGATTCTCTCGGCATACATGCGCAGTGATGGCAAGCTCGCTGATTTGCTCTACCGGCCACACGGCGGTGCGACGACGCCGATGTCCATCGAGGTGCTCGAGAACCGATCGCACCTCGTGCGGATGGCGGGGCGAGAAGTGTTTAAGCACGCGGTGAGGTCGATGTCAGATGCCGCCGATCGAGCGCTCGATGGAGCGCGACTTACTGGAACGGACATCGATCTTTTGATTCCTCACCAGGCCAACGTCAGGATTATCGAAGCCACTGCGAAGCACGCGGGCATCTCGATGGAGAAGGTCTTCGTAAACGTCGACCGATACGGGAATACCTCGTCGGCGTCGATACCGATCGCCCTCGACGAGGCAATAGAATCGGGTCGCGTGAAAGAAGGATCAACAGTGATGATGGTTGCGTTCGGCGCCGGATTCACATGGGCGTCGATGATCATCCGCTTCTAGCGGTGGACGTCGTTCTTCTTTTCCCTGGCCAGGGATCCCAAAAACCAGGTATGGGGAAGGATCTCGCCGACGCCTTCCCACTGGCGAAAGCCGTGTTTGGCGAGGTGGATGCGGCTATCGGCGCGGACATCAGCCGACTTTGCTTCGAGGGTCCGGCAGAGGAGCTGACGGCTACGCGCAACGCTCAGCCCGCGCTGTTCGCGCATGGCGCCGCGATTTGGGCAGTGGTGAAGGACAAGGTTCGCGGACAGGTTCGGGCCGCCGCCGGTCACTCGTTAGGAGAATTTACGGCGTATCATGCCGCGGACACGGTCGGGCTCGCGGGTGCGGCAACCCTCGTGCGGCGAAGAGGCGAACTGATGTTCGACACCGGCAAGGCTCGTCCTGGAACGATGGCAGCGATACTGGGCACGACGACGACGCCGATCGACGAGCTATGCGAGCGCGCAAGCGCGGAGGCAGGACTCGTTGTGCCGGCGAATTACAATACCGACGAACAGACTGTTATTTCGGGCGAGATCCGCGGCGTTGAACGGGCGATGGAGCTCGCAAAGGAGGCAGGAGCGAAGCGAGCGGTGCGACTACCAGTAAGCGGCGCGTTTCACTCCCCATTAATGCAGCCAGCGGTTGCGGGACTTACCAACGCGATCGCAACGGCTGCATTCACCGACCCGATTTTCCCGGTCTTCTCGAACGTAACTGCAGAGGCGTCCACCACCGCCGTCGCCGCAAAGGACCTGCTCCTCAGTCAGCTCACTTCTCCGGTGAGATGGTCTACGGAGATCAGAAACATCGCCGCGCGTTTCCCGGACGCTCTTTTTGTCGAAATGGGACCAGGCAACGTTTTGACCGGACTTATGGGCCGCCTCGTGAAGGGTGCGAAAACCTTCGCCTGCGCAACCGCTGCTGACACCGAAAAACTGCTGCAGATGGTGGCGTGATGCAAATCGATCTCTCGGGTAAGAACGCGATTGTTACGGGCAGTACGCGCGGAATCGGCCGAGGCATAGCCGAGGCGCTTGCTGGGTGCGGAGCTCGAGTCGCAGTGGTGGGGCGTGACCTCGCGCGCGCAGAAGAGGCTGCCGCGGCCATCGGAAACCATTCGAAAGGATTTTCGGCGGATGTCAGCGAAACAGACGCGGTGACAAAGCTGGTAGCTGACGTTGAGACGGCGTTCGGTTCGATCGACATCCTCGTGAACAACGCAGGCATCACTCGCGACAATCTCGTTATGCGCCTCAAGGACGAAGATTGGGATGCAGTGCTGGATGCAAATCTGCGCGGCGCTTTCGCTGCTATCCGCGCGGCTTCGCGCGGCATGATGAAGCGCAGAAGCGGGCGGATAATCAACATCGCGAGCATCGTCGGGATTATGGGCAACAAGGGCCAAGCCAATTACGCGGCGAGCAAAGCTGGTCTCATCGCTCTCACGAAATCCGTCGCCAAGGAGCTCGGCTCGCGGAACATTCTGGTGAATGCGGTCGCTCCGGGTTTCATCGAGACAGAAATGACCGCTGCGATGACGCCTGACGCTCGGGAAGCTCTCGGCAAACAGATTCCACTCGAGCGTCTCGGCAGCGTGAAGGACGTCGCCGGAGCGGTGGCGTTTCTTGCCTCGGACCTCGCCTCGTATATCACGGGCCAGGTGTTCGTCGTGGACGGCGGAATGGTCATGTGACCACCCTCGTCTAACTTTGTAGCAGATATTCGGTTAGGTATATTACCCGACACACCACAAACAAGAGGAAATCCATCAAATGGCCGACAATTCCAACAAGGTCAAAGACATCATCGAGAAGGAGCTCGGTGTCGAGCGTGAAAAGCTGACGAACGAAGCGAGCTTCATCGAGGATCTCGGTGCGGATAGCCTGGACATCGTCGAGCTCGTGATGGAGTTCGAAAAGGAGTTCAACATCGACATCCCCGACGAAGATGCTGAAAAGCTCCGAACCGTTGGTGATGCGCTGGGTTATTTGAACCAGAAGGTCGGAGCTTAATGAAGCGAAGAGTCGTCGTCACTGGCATGGGGGCCATTACCCCAGTCGGCAACGATGTGGCGACGACCTGGCGATCCCTGATCGAGGGAAAGTCTGGCACAGCGCCGATCACGAAGTTCGACGCCTCCAACTTCCCAGTCAGGTTTGCGGCCGAAGTAAAAGGCTTTAATCCGCTCGATTATATGGAGCGGAAAGAAGCGAAGCGCGCGGACCAGTACACTCAGTACGCCGTCGCAGGCGCTCGACAGGCCATGACGGACGCGGGCCTGGCGGAAGGCCGGAACGGCCTGGACCCTGACCGCATGGGAGTCATAATCGGCAGTGGAATCGGCGGGCTAAAAAGCTTCGAGGAGCAGCACGACGTCTACCGCGAGCGAGGCGTCGGCAAGATCTCGCCCTTTTTCATTCCGATGTTCATCGCTGACATCGCCGCCGGCATCGTGTCCATGCAGTGGAATGCGAAGGGTCCAAACTACGCCACTGTATCGGCTTGTGCCACGAGTGCTCACGCAATAGGTGATGCATTCCGCACCATCCAGTATGGCGACGCGGACATCATGATCACTGGCGGTGCTGAAGCGACCGTTACTCCGATGGCGATCGGCGGCTTTGCTAACATGAAGGCTTTGTCGGAACGAAACGACAGCCCTGAATCTGCGTCGCGCCCATTTGATGCGACGCGCGACGGCTTCGTGATGGGCGAGGGTGCCGGCATTCTCATTCTGGAGGAGATGGAGCACGCGATGAAACGCGGCGCGACCATTTATGCCGAGATAGTGGGATACGGCGCGACCGGGGACGCGTACCATCTAACCGCCCCTGCTCCCGACGGAGAAGGCGCGCAGCGCGCGATGAAACGCGCGCTCAAGGACGCGGGCCTCGAGCCCAAAGACATCCAGTACATAAATGCGCACGGTACCTCCACGCCTGCCAACGATTTCAACGAGACGCGCGCAATCCAGGCGGTTTTCGGTGACGAAGCCAAGAAGGTGAACGTCAGCTCGACCAAGTCTGCTACCGGCCATATGCTTGGTGCAGCGGGAGCGGTGGAGGCGGTCGTTAGCGCGATGGTCGTTGGCTCAGGCGTTATCCCGCCGACCATCAACTACCACCATCCTGATCCCGAGCTCGACCTCAACTTCACGCCTAATACGTCGGTTAAGCGGGAAGTGAATGCCGTACTCAGTAACAGCTTCGGCTTCGGAGGCCACAACACGACGCTGGCGCTCAAGCGCTTCAAGCCGTGACGACTCCGGTTCTCAACGTTGGCAGGATCTCCGATCGCGCGCTCCGCACCGTCGGTGAAAAGGTTGCCGTGGGCACGCGCCTGTCGGCTGAGGACGCCGAGCTCCTTTTCACGTCTCCCGACCTGCTCGGTGTCGGCATGCTAGCGGATTACGCGAATCGGCATAAGCACGGCGACGTAGTCACCTTCGCGGCGAACCAGCACATCAATCCGACGAACGTCTGCTACCTGCGGAAGACTTGCGTCTTCTGCTCCTTTGCGCGCCTCCCGAAGGAAGACGGCGCGTATCACTACTCGCTCGATCAGGTGTACGCGGAGGCCGAGACCGCCGCGACGGGACTGACGAAAGAATTCCACATTGTTGGCGGGCTCGACATGAAAGCGGGACTTCAGTACTACAGCGAGATGTTTCGCGGGCTGAAGTCGCGGTACCCGCACGTCCACATCAAGGCCCTGACTGCCGTGGAGATCGCCCACGTCGCGCGCATCGAAAAGATGTCAGTAGAGGATGTCCTCGTCGCTCTCAAGGAAGCTGGACTCGATACGCTCCCTGGCGGAGGGGCTGAGGTTTTCGGCCGCGGAGTTCGCATGGCCATCGCCGACAAAAAACTCGCGGCCGAAGACTGGATCGACGTGCATCGCACCGCGCACCGTCTTGGGATTCGCTCCAATTGTACGATGCTCTACGGTCACGTTGAGACAATTCAGGATCGCGTGGACCACCTGAGGATGCTCAGGGATCTCCAGGATGAGAGCGGCGGATTCCTCGCCTACATACCGCTCGCGTATCATCCAGACAACAATGAGCTGGGGATCGAGCTAGGCAGGCAGGGAACCGCGACGACTGGCTTTGATGACCTCCGCAATCTTGCAGTGGGACGACTTTTCCTCGACAACTTCGATCACATCAAGACCCATTGGATCATGGTAACTCCGTTTCTCTCGCAGACGTCGCTCGCCTTTGGCGTGAACGATCTTGAGGGCACGGTCGTCCGGGAAAAGATCTACCACGAAGCGGGAGCGCACACGGCTCAGGGTCTCAGCCTGGACGATATCGTCGAGCTGATTCGCGCGGCGGGGAAAACGCCGGCGGAGCGCGATTCCTTTTATAACATCCTGCGCGTTTTCGATCGCGAAGGGACAGCGGTGGCTGCCTGATGAAGATCGGGCGCATTCCATACATCAATTGCTACCCGGTTTATGGGGCGATCGATCGTGGACTCATTCCGCTCGATGCTCAGCTCATCGATGGAGTGCCAACGGACCTGAATCGCCGAATGGCTGCACGCGAGCTAGACATAAGTGTGGTATCCGCGGTCGAGTATGCGAGAGACGCTGACCGTTATTTGCTGCTTCCAGATCTGGCAATTTCGTGCGACGGGCCCGTGCGCAGTGTCATGCTGTTCTCGAGACGTCCTGCGGGAGAGCTCGGTGGCCGGGAAGTTATCGTGAGTAGAAGCTCGATGACGAGCGTGGCGCTTCTCGAGCTGCTGTTTGAGAACGTCTGGCACGCTCGTCCGCGGTTTGTGCCCGGCGATGCTGAGGTCAGCGATGTCGTGGTCGACGACGGCAGTCCTGACGACGCGCGACTCGTTATTGGTGACGCCGCTCTCGTGCTTGGCTCCAATCACCGCGAGCGGTTTCCATTCGTGTACGATCTCGGTGAAGCGTGGAAAGAATGGACCGGTCAGCCATTCGTGTTTGCCGTGTGGGTTGCGCAGCGCACGACGGACGTCACGAAGGCTCTCGCAGCACACGCCGGACTGATATCATCGCGCGACTGGGGTCTGCGGCACATTTCCGATTTGGCGTTGCAGGCGCATAGAGCCACAGGTGTTGCTCGCGACGTGTGCGCGGAGTATTTGTCCGGCCTCGATTACGGTCTGTCGTACCCGCACCTCGCCGGACTCACGGAATTTTACCGGCGTCTTGTCGAGCGCGGACGGATTCCGAACGGCACCCTCACCTTCCTCCCCGCAGCATGAGCGAAACGTCCGAGCTACTGGATTTCTACACCAACGCGCCGCTTCTCGAGCTCGGCGCGGAAGCCGATCGCGTCCGACAGGAAAAACATCCCGGTAACACGGTCACTTACATCATCGACCGTAACATCAACTACACGAATGTGTGTGTGGCCGATTGCGGTTTTTGCGCGTTCGCCCGCAGGCCGAAGCACGGCGAAGGCTACACACTCTCGTTCGAACAGATTGGCGCGAAGATCGATGAGCTCAAGGCGCTCGGCGGCGTTCAGATTCTGATACAGGGTGGGCACAATCCGTACATCCCGTTCGATTGGTATCTCGATCTGATGCGCTACATCAAGAAGAATCACCCGATCCACATCCATGGATTCAGTCCGAGCGAAATCGATTTCTTCGCCAAGCTGTTCAGAATGGAAGCTGTCGACGTGATCCGTGAGCTGAGGAAAGCCGGACTCGATTCGATTCCCGGCGGCGGCGGCGAGATTCTCGTGCAAAGGGTGCGAGACATTGTGGCTCCGAAGAAAGCCGGGGCGGACAGATGGCTCGAGATAATGGAGCTCGCCCACAACGAGGGAATGAAGACTTCCGTCACGATGATGTACGGTCTCGGCGAGACTTTGGCTGAAAGGCTCGAGCATCTCCAGAGGGTGAAGGAGGTTCAGTCACGGACTGGTGGATTCACCGCATTCATCTGCTGGCCGCTGCAGCCCGAGAATACTCCGACGATGTCCCATCAGCCGAAGACCGGCGCGACGGAATATCTGCGCACCGTCGCGTTCGCTCGTATCGTGCTCGACAACGTTCCGAACCTGCAGTCAAGCTGGGTGACGATGGGAATGAAGATCGGCCAAATCGCGCTTCGGTTTGGATGCAATGACTTCGGCTCGCTGATGATGGAGGAGAACGTCGTTTCCGCCGCAAACACCACTCACCGCACCTCGACCGACGAGATGGAGCGGCTGATTCGCGACGCTGGATTTACCCCCGCCCGCCGGAAGCAGGACTACACGCTCCTCGAAGCTCCGGCGATGCGCGCGGATGCCGCGTGAAAAACGTGGCAAGACCTCGCGACAGAAGACCAGCCAGGTAGACCGCTCGCATACCCTCCGGGTGGGGATCGGCTACGACTCCCACCGATATGCGCCGAGCCGTCCATTACTGCTCGGTGGCGTTCTGATCCCCAATGAAGCCGGCCTGGCCGGACACTCCGACGGTGACGCAATCTGTCACGCGGTCACTGACGCGATACTCGGAGCAGCTGCGCTTGGCGACATCGGCGAGATGTTTCCCAACAGCGACCCCAAGTGGAAAAGCGCCGCGAGCCGGGTGTTCGTTGAAACAGCGTTACAC
>DASQPS010000040.1:0-3155 GCA_035643845.1 Gemmatimonadaceae bacterium
CAGATGATTTCGCCGCGGTCGTCAATCACGCCGATTCTGTCAGCATCGCCGTCGAAGGCGATGCCGATATCCGCCTTGTCTTTCCGAACCGCCCCGACGAGCGCTTCGAGATTTTTCGGTACGGTCGGATCCGGATGGTGATTTGGAAAGGTGCCGTCGCTCTCGCAGAAGAGACACCGCGGATTGATTCCAAGTTTTGGGAAAAGCTTCGGCGCAACCAGCGATCCGGCCCCGTTTCCGCAGTCAAGAACCACTTTCACGTCCCGTGAGAGTTTTCCGACGCGGCCGACGACGTCCGCAACGTATCGATCGATGACCTTTTCATGACGCAAGGTTCCCTTTCCGCTCGGAAATTTCCCTGCGACCGCCAGGTCGTACAGATGCTGGATGTCAGAACCGTAGATCGACGTTTTATGAAGACCGAGTTTGAAGCCGTTGTACTCGGGAGGATTGTGAGAGCCGGTGATCTGGATTCCACCAACGACATCGAGGTTGTGCTGCGACCAATACGCGACGGGCGTCGGCACGATGCCGATGTCGATTACGTCGATTCCAGCGCCGAGTAGTGCCGCCACGAGAGCGCGGTGAAGACTTTCTCCTGATGGCCGGTTATCGCGCCCTACCGCGATTGCGCCGCTCACACCGCGCTCGCGCAGAAAAAGGGCGTATGCGCCGCCGACGGCGGTGGCGACATCTTCGGTGAGATCTCTCCCGACGATTCCGCGGATGTCGTATTCACGAAAGATCATCCGCGACAATGCCATGAGATTAACGTCCGGTCTGTGGAAGCTCGGGGCGCAAGGTCAGCACCTGCGGGTGTTGCGTACCCGCGCTGCGGTTCATGATTGGCCGTCGATCCGTCGGCGCTGTGTCCGTGCTCAGGGTTGGAGTGCTGTCACGGGTAAAGGAAACGATCGCGTCGGGGAACAATCCGAAGATCAGGATAACCGCGGCGGAAGCCCACACTACCGCCCGCGTCCAACCGCCCGCAGGTGCTGGAAGCACGATGGTGTTGTCGCGTGGTTTCATGAACATCACCATCACCACATAGAGGTAATATCCAGCGCTCACGAGACTCGTAAGAACCAGCAGCACAGCGAGGCGGGTTTGCGGAAACGGGCTCTGCAGAGCCGCCTGGAGCACGTACCACTTGGCAAAGAATCCGATGCCGCCGAAAATCGGAAACCCGAGTAGCGCCAACATGAAGATGGCCATCGCGACAGCGAGTCCCGGTCGAACGGTCCACAGTCCCGCGTATTCTTCGACGCCCATCCGATCTTCGCCGCGCGTGCCCAGCGCAACGACGACCGCAAACGCGCCGAGAGTGGCCATGGTGTAGGCGAACAGATAAAACATGAATGCGGAGCTGCCCAGGCTGGTTCCGACGACGAGCGCCACTAGGATGTAGCCGGCGTGTGCAATACTCGAGTAGGCCAGCAGTCTCTTGATATTTCGTTGGGCGAGGGCGACGAGATTGCCGACGATCATCGTAATCGCTGCAAGCCACCACACTGCAAGGTGCCACGTCGTGAGTAACGTTGGAAACGCTTCGAGCCACAGCCTGAAGAAGGCTGCGAAGGCTGCTGCTTTAACTGCCGCGGCCATATAGGCAGTGATCGGCGTCGGCGCTCCTTCGTAGACGTCGGGCGCCCACATGTGGAAAGGAGCGGCGGCGACCTTGAACCCAAATCCGACGAGAAGCAACGCGATTCCGACGATGAGAAGAGAGCTGTGCTGCAGTTGAAACCGCGTGATGTTGGCGGCAATACCCGCGAAGTTCGTCTCGCCCGTCGCTCCGTAGACAAGCGCAATTCCATACAGAAGAAACGCCGATGAGAACGCACCAAGCAGGAAATATTTGATCGCGCCTTCCGCAGATCGCTCGGCGCGGCGATTGATGCCCGCTAAAACGTAGATCGCGATCGACATGAGCTCGATCCCGAGGAACACGATGATGAGGTCTCGCGCGGCGGCGAGTATCATCATCCCGGAAGTCGCGAGAAGAAGCAGAACGTGCGACTCTCCCGGAGTGATCCCCTCTCTCACGTTGTAGTCGAGCGACATCGCAATCGTTCCGATGGTCGCTATGAGGAATATCTCGTCGGCAGCCCAGCGGAAATTGTCAACAGCGATGGCGCCGACGCTGGCCGTGTACCCACGATACGCGTAATACCCTACCGCGACCATCGTGAAGAGACAGAGCGCGATGCTGAGGACGCCTACGCTGCGCTGATGCTCGTCACTCTCGGGACGCCACGCCGACCAGAGTAGCAGCAGCATCGCCCCGCCCATCAAGAGGAGGTCGGGTCCGAGTGCGCCGGATAGCTGCGCTGGCAGGCTCAGGTCGAAGTTCATTCGGGATTTCTGGTGACGGCGGCAACTTCGGAATGAGCTTGGACACGATTGATGAGAAGCTGGGATGATGCTTCCATTCTTCTCAGAACGGGCGCCGGGTAGACGCCAAGCCAGATGATCACAGCGATGAGCGGAACGAGAATCCCCAGCTCGCGCTTGTTCAAGTCGGGCATGCGTGTGTTTTCAGCCTTATCGAGAGAATTGAACAGAATCCTCTGAATGGCCCAAAGGAGGTAGGCGGCGGCGAAAATAACTCCGGTCGCGGCAATGATTGCGAGGACCGGATAAGTCCTGAAGGATCCGAGGAGAACGAGGAACTCGCCCACGAATCCGTTCGTCCCCGGCAATCCGATGCTGCTCAGTGATACCAAGGTGAGCATTGCCGCGAACAGCGGCACTACTCGGGCAATCCCGCCATATGACTCGATGAGTCGCGTGTGACGGCGCTCGTACATCATTCCAACGAGAAGGAAGAGAGCACCCGTCGAGATGCCGTGGTTGATCATCACCATCAGAGCGCCCTGCACGCTTTGCAGCGTCAAAGCAAAAATGCCGAGCATGACGAAGCCGAGATGGCTCACGGAGGAGTAAGCGACGAGCTTCTTGAAGTCAGGTTGGACCATCGCGACGAGAGCGCCATAGATGATTCCAACTACAGCCAGGATAAGAATCGTCAGTCGTACTGCTGGATTCATCGCTGCGCCCGGAAAAAGCGGCAGGGCGAAGCGAAGAAATCCGAACGTGCCCATTTTGAGCATAATGCCCGCAAGTATCACGGACCCGGCCGTCGGAGCCTCAAC
>DASQPS010000041.1:0-16215 GCA_035643845.1 Gemmatimonadaceae bacterium
GATGAATACTGCGCAGGCCCGGTGGGGCATTCTCACGGTGATGTTCAGGAGATCCAACCTTCACAGCTCGCGCTCCGGCTTCAGCAAGGCGAGAATCTCGACATAATCGACGTCCGCGAACCGTACGAGTGGGAGATTGGCCACATTCCCGGCGCGCGTCTCGTCCCTCTCTCCCGAATACCTGAGGAGATTCCACGTCTCGACAAGCGCCGCGAAACGGTGCTCTATTGCAAGGTCGGAGGCCGGAGCCGCGTTGCCGCCGAGCAACTCGCCGAGGCGGGAGTGAGCGAAGTCCGCAATCTTGCTGGCGGTATTTTACGCTGGATCGATGAAGTCGACCCGAGCATGCAGAGGTATTAGTTGATCCCAGCGGATCCGATCGAACGATTCAGGCGGGTTTACGCACTGGCAGAAAAAATCGATCGGTCGATCCTTCCCGATCCAAGCGCAATGGCACTTGGAACGGTCGAAGAAGGCGGACAGCCGTCCGTGCGAATCGTTCTCCTAAAAGCCTTCGACGAGCGCGGCTTCGTCTTCTATACGAACTACGAAGGCCGAAAGGGAAGGCATCTGCTCGCGCACCCCCAGGCGGCGCTCTGCTTTTATTGGCCGACGATCGACATTCAGGTGAGGGTCGAGGGATCCGTGACGAAAGTTGCAGATGCGGAGGCGGATGCTTATTTCGCTACGCGAGCGAGGCTCAGTCAGATCGGAGCGTGGGCTTCGCAACAGAGCCGGCCGCTCGAGACGCCGACGGCACTCGACGACCGCGTCCTCGAGTACGAAAAAAAATTCGAGGGTAAGAACGTTCCTCGTCCCGCGTTCTGGTCGGGTTTTCGCGTGTGGCCCGAGAGAATCGAGTTCTGGAAGGCGAAACCCAATAGACTGCACGAGCGTCACCTGTATACGCGCGCCGGCAATGGCTGGAAGATCGAGACGATTTATCCGTGACGATCTTCCGGTACCACTGGAGTGCGCTATACCATAAAATGTTGAGATGACGAGCACGCACCTTCCGCCAGCGCCGAAACACGCGCCACCTCCGCCACCCGCTCCGCCCGCGGAGCCATGGACAATCGATTCGGCCCGCCTGCTCTACAACATCGATGGATGGGGCATCGGTTTCTTCGGAATAAATGACGCTGGACACGTCGTCGTCCGGCCTGATCGCGAAAAAACCGATCGGGAGCTGGATCTGTTCGAGCTCGCCAACGATCTCGAAGAGCAGGGAGTCGGACTTCCACTGCTGCTCCGGTTTTCCGACATCCTTCGTTCGAGGATCGAATCGCTAAACGAAAAGTTTTCGCGCGCGCGTGAGGAATACAACTACGAAGGCGGGTACACGACGGTTTACCCGATCAAGGTGAACCAGCAGCGCCACGTGGTAGAAGAAATCGTTGAGTTCGGCAAAGTGGCGGGCGTCGGTCTCGAGTGCGGAAGCAAGCCGGAGCTCCAGGCGGTCCTTGGACTCGCCGAGCATACCGATCACATGATCGTGTGCAATGGCTACAAGGACGAGGAGTTCATGCGACTCGCTCTGATGGGCCAAAAGCTGGGGCATCAAGTCTTCATCGTACTCGAGCAGCTAAGCGAAATCGATGTTTTACTGCAGGTTGCCGACGAGCTCGGTGTGAAGCCGACCGCGGGCGTGCGAATCAAGCTCTACTCCGAGGGTTCCGGACGCTGGGCAAAGAGCGGTGGAGAAAAATCGAAGTTCGGCCTGAGCACTGCGCAGCTGGTCAAGCTGGTCGACAAGCTGAAAGCACTCGATCGCCTCGACATACTCAAATTGATCCATTTCCACCTCGGTTCGCAGATCACCGACATCCGCTACATCAAGGCGGGACTTCAGGAAGTGTCGCGATACTACGCCGAGTTGCGCGGCCTAGGTGTGGATATCACGCACGTCGACGTTGGCGGCGGTCTGGGAGTCGATTACGATGGCAGCGGATCGACGTCTCAGGCAAGCGTTAACTACACGCTCCAGGAGTACGCTGACGACGTCATCTACACTCTGGCCGAGGCATGTCGCGAGCACGAGCTGCCGATGCCGCACATCATCAGCGAGTCGGGCCGCGCGCTAACGGCTCACCACGCGCTGCTGCTACTGAGTGTCATCGACGTCGAGTCGCAGGCGGACAACGCCGTTCCGGACCTCACTGAGGACGACCACACGCTTCTGCACGAGATGGCAGCGGATTACGTCGCGCTCTCAAAGAGAGTCTCGAAGAAGCGCGTACGTGAGGTATACCACGACGCTACGTTCGACAAAGAGCGCGCGCAGGAGCTGTTCAACAGCGGTGTTCTCACGCTGCGGGACCGTGCGATCGCGGAGCAGATCTACCTCTCGACGATTGCAGCAGTCGCGAAGATTGCGCAGCGAGACCGCGACGAATACTCGGATATCATCGACGACCTAGAGGCGACGATGGTCGACAGGTATTTCTGCAATTTCTCGCTGTTCCAGTCGTTGCCAGACAGCTGGGCGATCGACCAGATCTTTCCTATCATGCCGATTCACCGCCTGAACGAGGAGCCGACGCGGCGTGGGACGCTCCAGGATGTGACATGCGACTCCGACGGAAAAATCGAGAAGTTCATCGGGGACCGGACATCGCGTCCCAGTCTCGAGCTGCACCCGTTCAATGACGGCGATCCGTACATCATTGGAATTTTTCTCACGGGCGCCTACCAGGAGATCCTGGGTGACCTCCACAACCTTTTCGGCGACACGAATGCGGTGCACATCCGTCTATCGCCATCCAATGGTTACGAAGTCACCGATCTGGTTCACGGCGATACGGTGACGGAGGTGCTCGCTTACGTCCAGTTTCGCGCGTCGGACCTTCTCGCGACATTCAGGCGCAAGGTCGCGAACGCGACCACTCTCGCGCGGCCGGAGGCGAACAGCTTCATCGCTGACTACATCGCGGGCCTGGAGGGATACACCTACCTCGAGGGCGAGGCGGCTCGATAGAGTCTTTGCGCCCCGCTCCATAGCATGGGTTCCTGACTTCTGGCCCGGGCGGAGTTCAGGAACCGGCGCGATGGTCCAGTTACTCCGAGGAGAACCGCTTCTCGACCTCTTTCCAGTTGACGACGTTCCACCACGCGTTCATGTAATCAGGCCGCCGGTTCTGATATTTCAGATAATAGGCGTGCTCCCATACGTCGAGACCCATGATCGGCTTCTGCCCGTCCATAAGCGGATTGTCCTGATTCGGCGTGCTCGAAATTGAAAGCTTTCCCTGAGTGCTGATCAGCCACGCCCAGCCCGATCCAAATCGCCCCGCACCCGCCGCGTTGAATTGCTCGCGGAATTTTGCGAAGTCTCCGAACGCTGACTTGATGGCCGCTCCGATCTTGCCGCCCGGCTCGCCTCCCGCCTTCGGTGCCATGATCTGCCAGAACATCGAATGGTTCCAGTGGCCGCCGCCGTTGTTACGAACCGCCGTTCGAACCGACTCCGGAACCGAGGCGATGTTTCGTATGAGATCGTCCAGGGACTTTTTCGCGAGCTCCGGAGCCTTTTCGATTGCCGCGTTCAGATTGTTGACGTACGCCTGGTGGTGCTTGCCGTGGTGAATCTCCATTGTTTTCGCATCGATATGGGGCTCGAGCGCGGCAAAGTCGTAGGGAAGTGCTGGAAGTGTAAACGCCATTGTCTTTCTCCTGATTGCTCTCGCTCGGCGCGCGACTGCCGAGCAGTTGGAATTTGCGATCGACTATGCTTGTCGGCTTTCGACAGCGGGTTTGGGTGTGCTGCGATCCCTTCGCCGCGACCTGTAGCTGCCAATGATGCCGGGCAATATCGAGATGAAAATCACGATTGCGATTACGATCTCGATATGCTTGTCGATCCCCGGAATGTAATTGCCAAGAAAGTATCCGATTCCCAGCATACTCCACACCCAAGCGATCGCGCCGACCACATTGTACCGGAAAAAATCTTGGAACTCCATGCCGCCGACGCCGGCGATGACCGGCGAAAAGGTCCGGATGATCGGCATGAACTGGGCTAGTACTATCGTCGCCCCTCCATGCCTTACATAGAATTCGTGTGCGCGTATAGCATGCTTTTTGTTGAAGAAAAGGCTGTTTTCTCGGCGAAAGATCCTTGGACCGGTGGAGCGCCCAATGAAATATCCCAACGAATTGCCGCAAATTGCCGCGAGGGTGAGCGTGGGCACCAACTCGTATACATTCAAGTAGCCAGTCGCAGCGAACAGTCCCGCCGTAACGAGCAGCGAATCACCGGGTAGAAAGAAGCCGACGAGGAGACCGGTCTCGGAAAATACAATCGCCGTCAGTCCGAAAAGTCCGGCCCACTGAACGAGCTCGTGGACATTGGTGAGCCGGTGAAAGAGATCGCTGAATGCCTGCATCAAAGCGCTTAGAGAGAGGTGGGATGGAAGAGCGACGTTCAAGTTCAACGCCCCTGCCACGCAAAGCAACTCCTCGCGAATGGCTCCTCGCTTTTCCCGAGACGAGGCCACGTGGCTTTCGAAATCCTGCCAGCAGAGCTGACCGGCTGTTCAACGCGCTGTCAATCGTTCTCGTGGTTCTTTTTGCAATCGGCTGGTCGTGGTCGATCGCGCGCGCGCGCGCTGCCGGTGACAAGAGCGCTGTGACTCCGGCGACGGCAAACATTACTTCGGCGCTCACGAACTCATCCGCTCCGTCAGTCGCGTACCTCACGGATGCGGCACTCGCGGCACTCACTGCGCCGGCGCGCGGCGAAAGCGGAAAGCTTCGTGTGCGAGTGCAGCAGCCGGGCACGCCTATCGCGCCGATCCTCGCTGATACACTTCCGCCCGGGACCGTCGCAACATTTTCATCCGGCTCCGCGGCAGAATCGACGTCGAAACTCGTCGCGCCCGCTCGACCCGGGATTTGGAGGCTCGCTCTCAAGATCGGAAACGCGATTCGACCACTCGCGGACTTCAGCGTCATCACGCTGCGGCCCGCGACCGACACACGCGCCGGTCGTCTTGGTCTCTACTACATCGGACAGTGGCCGGCTGCGAGAAAGGGCCAGCCCGGGGTAAGCTACAACCCGCCGAGCGGCTTCATCGAGGTCACGCCGCAGAACGAGAACACGCAGCTGTCAGAACACTTCAAGCTCAAAGACTTTCTGCCGCACGATCAGACCAACGTCTGGCCGAAATACATCGTCCTCGACATGAAGCTCGTCGACAAGGACGAGCTGATCCTCGAGGATCTGAGGCAGCACGGAATCAATCCCGCCGGCGTGCGCGTCATGAGCGGATTTCGGACGCCCCAATACAATGCGACCGGCGGCGATCCGAAAGGTCGCGCGGCCCTGAGCCGCCACATGTATGGCGATGCCAACGACATCTTCATCGACAACGATGGCAACGGGCAGATGGACGACTTGAACCACGACGGGCGCGTGAATATTGCAGATGCCAAAGTCATCCAGGACGCGGTCAATCGCGTCGAGCGGGCACACCCTTCGCTGATAGGAGGGTGCGGCATATATTCTGGCACGTCGGCGCACGGGCCGTTCACCCATATAGATACGCGAGGCTATCCCGCTCGCTGGATCGGAACAGGAGACAGCTAATGGAAACGACAACATCCGGTAGCCCCACGACCCCGAGCGAGGACCACCGGCACGTACCTGCAAACCCAAAACGGGATCCAGCGATGCCGGTGCGACTGGCCGACCTCGAGCCGTACGTGGGTCTGGGTTACCTGTCGAAGCTGTTCAAGCTGATGGCGATCATCCTGTTGCTGCTGCTTGTGTCCGAGATTATCACCGGTCTCGTCACTCAGGGGACGACCTCCATTCCGACGCTGCTTGGCGAGATGAGCCGGCTGGTTGTCCTGGCTGGCCTGCTCTGGGGCAGCGGCGATCTCGCGCTTCTCCTGATCGATATGGGCCACGATGTCCGCGCCACGCGAATTCTTCTCGGTCGCCAGGCTTTGCACCAGACTGGATCAACTGGCATCACGCCACCATCCGGCTCTCCACGAGTCGAGGGCGGAAGCTTCGTGGAGCGTGGACCGAGATAAGCTTTATACGATTGGACACTCCACCAGAACGCTTGAGGACTTCCTCGGGCTTCTGGCGAGGGGAGGCGTGACACGTCTGGTTGATGTGCGCGCCTTTCCTGCATCGAGGCGGTACCCGCATTTCAACGGACCGGAGTTATTGCAATCGCTGTCCGCGGCTGGAATAACCTACTCGCACTCACCGGACCTGGGCGGACGCAGGAAGGTGCGGAAAGATTCGCGCAACACCGAGTGGCGAAACGACGGCTTTCGTGGTTACGCGGATTACATGGAGACCCCGAGATTCGCCAACGCGCTCGAGGAGCTTCTGGAAACCGCCATCCGTGAGCCGACAGTGATCATGTGCGCCGAGGCGGTACCCTGGCGATGTCACCGCTCAATGATTGCGGATGCCGTCGTTGCTCGAGGAGTTCCGGTACTTCACATACTCGATTCGGCGACGCAGGAACATCATATGACGTCGTTCGCCTGGGTAGACAACGGACGCGTGCGCTATGATTCCGCGACGCAGAACGAGCTGTTCCATCCGACGTCGATTTAGGTGCGGGGCACATTGGTTGCCATCTTGCATAGAGTTGCGTAGCATAACGCTCGGGTGGTGATGCACTGGGCTTACAGCCCGGACACGTCCTGTGGCGCCGGGTGTAATTCACTTCTTGCGAGGATGCCATCATGCTTTGGACGATCGCGGTAATACTCTTCATCCTGTGGATCCTTGGTTTCTTCGTAGTGCATGTAGGCGGCGGGTTGATTCACATCCTGTTGGTCATCGCGGTAATCGTCGTCATCTATCGCCTGATCACGGGACGACCAGTCGTCTAAACGCAGCCCGGCGCCGTAGCAACGAGGTTGCTCCGGCCAATGCTGTCCTCCTGATTCGCGGCGACGCGTTAACGGAGGGCAGCATTTTGCATTATTCGGGATGAAACGCGCCGACGAAACATCCGCGGAGAATCCGGTCGTCCTTCATTCAGTACTCTCGGCCGTGCGTGTCGTGCTGTATGAGCCGCAGGATCCGGTGAACATCGCTGCGACCGTGCGCGCCATGAAGAACATGGGCTGCTCCGAGCTATATGTGGTTCGCTCTGTTGAGTACGATCCGTGGCGGCTCGAGGGAATCGCTCACGACACAGCCGACATCATCGGCCGCATACGAAAGTGTGACACGATCGAAGAGGCGCTCGAAGGTTGCATCCGAGTCGCGGGCTTCACAGCGCGAAGACGCGCGGCAAAGCGCGACCTGACGACGCCGCGGAAAGCGAGCGAAGAGTTACTCTCGTTCGCGCGGAGCGGACCTGTGGCGATCCTGTTTGGCAGAGAGGACAAAGGTCTGCCAAACGACATTCTCGATCGGGCTCACCTTGTCGTAACCATTCCGACGACGGAGCACGCATCACTCAATCTCGCGCAAGCCGTGCTCATCGCGCTGTACGAGATGCATCTCACGGCAGCTGATGCCACGCGCTCACTGGCGCCGCCGCGCAAGGATGCGCCGCCGGCGACCGCCGAGGAGTACGAAAAACTTTTTGCGGATACGGAGCGCGCGCTGTTCGCGGTCGAATTTTTCAAGACGCGATTTCACGAGCACATCATGCGCACGGTGCGCACGCTCTTCTATCGGATCGCGCCCGATTCGCGCGAGCTCGCACTTCTGCGCGCGATCTTCATCGAAGTCGTTCGAACAATCGACCGCGTCACTAGGGGTAAGGCCGGAGGTTTGCAGCAGTGACCGACACCTTGCGCCGCAATTCCTGTCCGGACATTTTTCCGCCTGTCGGTTGCTTGTGAAATTCTTCACAAAGCCGATCGATTAATTCGCCTTTACCCGATCAACTCGCGGATGAACTTGCGAAGCAGATGGCTGGCGGTGCCGGGATTCGTGTGCATTGCCGCGCTCGCCACCATGCTCTCTGCGTATAGCGGTGCTTCTTCATCGGAAGGAAACAGTCCGGTACAGCCGGTCAAGTTCCGCCACACGATTCACGTGGATACGTTGAAGATGAACTGCCTCTACTGTCATTACTCCGCCAATAAATCGTTCGACCCAGGACTGCCCGCCGTAGCTACATGCATGGGTTGCCATACCGTGGTCGCCGGGTCGTCGCCGGGCAACAAGGAAGAGATCGCGAAGCTCGCTGGCTTCTGGAACAAGAAGGAGCCAGTCCCCTGGATCCGAATCCACAAACTGCCCGAGTACGTTCACTTCCCGCACATGCGGCACGTGAATGCCGGCGTCTCGTGTCAGACCTGTCACGGCCAGATCCAAACGATGAAACAGGTCTACCAGGCGTCGTCGCTCAACATGGGTTGGTGCATCAACTGTCACATCGGCCAGTCGAATCCGCCGTTCCGCGCGAGGTACGATTGCAGCGCGTGTCACTACTAGCCAACCAATGAGCGCTGATCGAACCGATTCACCGGGACAGCCCGCTTCGGTCAAACGGCGGGAATTTCTGAAAGTCCTCGGTGCCGGCACCGCGGCTACGACGATGCTCGGTTGCACGTCCGAGAAAGTTGAGAAGCTGATTCCTTATCTGGTCTCGCCCGACGAGACCGTGCCCGGCGTCTCGACGTATTACGCCACGACCTGCCGTGAATGCGCGGCGGCATGCGGCGTAATCGCCGAGACCCGAGACGGACGGACGATCAAGCTGGAAGGAAATCCAGAGCATCCCGTGAATCGCGGCGCACTTTGCGCTCGCGGCCAGGCGTCGCTGCAGGGCCTTTACAATCCGGATCGCTACCGCGGCCCGATGATGAAGCGGAACGGCAAGCTCACTCCCGTAACCTGGGAAGAAGCGCTGCAAAACTTCTCGCAGATACTTGGTCAAGTCCGCAGTCGCGGCGGAGCGGCGAATGCGGTGTTCATCAATCAGCACGAATCGGGGAGCTTCCCCGGTTTCCTCGACGCGTGGCTCGCTGGCTTCGGGATGCCCGCGCATTTGAGTTACGACGCTAGCGCCGATCACGCAGCGATCGCGGCTAACCGCCAGGCTTATGGTGTCGCGTGGCCCCGTCTCGACTTCCGCGCCGCACGCCTCGTCGTTTCGATCGGAGCGGATTTCCTCGACACCTGGGGCGCGATGGTTCCGCAGCAGCTGGATTTCGCGGAAGCGCGCGCCGATCACGATCGTGCGCCTCGGCTGATCTATGTTGGCCCACGCCGGTCTCTCACTGGTCTCAATGCCGACCAGTGGATCGATTGCAGACCGGGAAGCGAGATGGCGGTAGTGAGACTTCTGAACGGACAGATGAACTCGCAGCAGGCGTCTCAGGCAACCGGAGTCAGCGCCACGACGCTGGACGCGCTCGCGCGAGAATTCGCGGCGACGAAACCGAGCATTGTGCTTGGCGGCGGCTCTGGCACGGACGGACTCGAGCTAGCGCTTGCGGCCAATGCACTGAATCAGTCGCAGGGCAATATCGGAGTCACCATCAAACCCGCCGAGGGTTATCTCGGGTTTGACGGAATGGCTTCGCCCGCGGAGCTCCGAGCGCTGGTGTCGCGAATGAGCGGAGGCGCGGTGTCGCTCTTGATGGTGCGCGCAGCGAATCCGGTGTTCACGCTCCCGCGCTCCGTCGGGTTCGCCGAAGCGATGGCCAAGGTTCCATTCAAGGTCAGCTTCTCGAGCGTCCCGGATGAAACGTCGGAGCTCGCGGATCTCATTCTTCCCGATAATCATTTTCTCGAGCAATGGGGAGATGCCGAGCCAGTGCGAGGCACGATCTCGCTTCAGCAGCCGACGATGGATCCCGTGTTCGACACTCGTGCAACTTCCGACGTTCTCATCACCGTAGCGAAGCGGGACCCCGGCGCGGCGTCACGGTATCCGATTCCGGATTACCGCAGCTGGCTGATCTCGCGGTTCCCCGGCGGCGGAGTTGGTCTCGAGAACGCGCTGCCTCACGGCATTGTTGCAGGTTCGTTGGGCACTCCGACGACCGCGCGCGCGTTGCCGCCGGCC
The DNA here is from genome assembly GCA_035643845.1 of Gemmatimonadaceae bacterium. GTDB lineage: Bacteria > Gemmatimonadota > Gemmatimonadetes > Gemmatimonadales > Gemmatimonadaceae > UBA4720. The sequence goes on from DASQPS010000041.1 coordinate 10,005, forward strand.
TGGTCCGGCAAGCCGATCGATCAATCGACCGGCAACATGTACCTCGTTCTATATCCGCATCCTTTTATCGGCGACGGTCGTGGAGCGAATAAGCCGTGGCTGCAGGAGATTCCGGACCCGGTCACGAAAATTTGCTGGCAGACGGTCGCCGAGATGCATCCAGTTACCGCCGAGAACATGGGTCTCCTCGACGGAGACATGGTGTCGATTCAGACCTCGGCGGGGACGTTGACGCTCCCGGTGTTGCGATATCCTGGAATTCAGCGTGACACTGTTGCCGTCGCGACTGGTCGCGGACACCCGCACTCGGGACGATACGCGAAGTCAGGCTACAATCCGCTCGAGATTCTTCCGGCGATGGAGAACCGCGCTGGCGGTGTGGCGTTCGTTTCCACCAAGGCAAACGTGACGAAAGCCGCCGGCAGTGCTGGACTCGTGACAACCGAAGGATCTTCGCGCCAGCACGGACGCGGTATCGGACAGGCGATCGCAATTGCGGATCTCAGGGCCGGAAGGCCCGGTTACGACAGCGGCAACGCGAATGCAAGCGAGATTGCGCAGCAGGGAGGCCCGGAAGTTCCGACAGGCGAGCGGCCCAAGGGTGGGGCAGAGCAGGGAGAGGAGATGCCGGGCGATGCAAACCACCAATTCCTCCCTGGCCTTCGCTCTCCAGTCGCGAACGACGCGCAGGGAGATCAGGGAACTCAAAACTCCAATGTGAAGGGTATGTACGATCCCAATCACTGGAGCGGAATGACGAAGCGGCGATGGGCCATGACCATCGATTTGGCGCGGTGCACCGGCTGCGCGGCATGCGTGAGCGCCTGCTATGCCGAGAACAACATTCCGACTGTCGGCGCGGATTGGCAGGTGCCGCAGTTTCTTCCCGACAAGACGGGATTCGGAGCCAACATTCTTCGTAGTCGCGAGATGGCGTGGATCCGGATCGAGCGATACTACGAGGGCGGTGAGGACGGCAGCGCGAACTTCGACACGCGACTCGTCCCGATGATGTGCCAGCACTGCGGCAACGCGCCGTGTGAGCCGGTTTGCCCCGTGTACGCCACCTACCATTCTCCCGACGGATTGAACGTCCAGGTTTACAATCGTTGCGTTGGGACGAGGTACTGCTCGAACAACTGTCCCTATAAAGTTCGCTACTTCAACTGGTTCGGGTATGGTGAGCCGGCGAGACCGCAGTATGCGTTTCCCGAGCCTCTCAACTGGCAGCTGAATCCGGACGTCACTGTGCGTGGCAAAGGCGTGATGGAGAAATGCACGTTCTGCGTACAGCGGATCAGGGAGGCTGAGAATCGCGCCGCGGCCGAGAGACGCGCGCTCAAGCCGGACGAATTCACAACGGCGTGCGCGGCTTCGTGTCCGTCACGAGCGATCGTTTTCGGTGATGCTGCTGATTCCAACTGGACGGTCACTCAGCTAGCCAGAGATGCGCGAGCCTATCACGTCTTCGAAGAGCTCAACACGTATACGGCGGTGGTTTATTTGAAGAAGGTGACGCATCCAGCCCCGTCAACCGCGGCAGGCGCCTGACGATGGCGACCATCACGCGCCCAGTACCCACGCACAGCGAACCGCGGCGACCAAACATCGCTACTGGTGATGTGCAGTTACCTGCCGTTCGGGACTACGAGCAGGTCGATCGTGAAATCGTCGGGACGCTTCGTCCCACCGTCAAATGGTTCATCGGCCTCAGCGTCGCAATCGTTTTCATGCTGCTCGGGGCCTCGGCCTGGATGTACCAGATCTACACGGGTCTGGGAGTCGCGGGATACAACCCACCGATAATGTGGGGCGTCTACATCATCACGTTCGTGTTCTGGGTCGGTATCGGTCACGCCGGAACACTGATCTCTGCGATTCTATATCTGTTCCGTGCGGGCTTCCGCACCACGATTTACAGATGCGCCGAGGCGATGACTGTGTTCGCCGTCATGACGGCGGGTCTTTTTCCCGTTCTGCACCTCGGCCGCCCGTGGAAGTTCTTCTGGCTAATCCCGTATCCCAACTGGCGCTACATCTGGCCGCAGTTCAAGAGCCCGCTGGTGTGGGATGTATTCGCTATCCTCACCTACCTCACCGTATCGGCGACCTTCCTTTACGTTGGGCTCATTCCGGATATCGCGGTTCTGAGGGACAGGGAGAACATCAGTCCCATTAGGAAACGCATCTATGCCCAGCTTTCGCTCGGGTGGCGCAACACGGATAGAGAGTGGAGGCACTTCGCGCGGGCGTACCTGTTCCTAGCGGCCTTCTCGACCCCTCTCGTGCTGTCCGTCCACTCGGTGGTGTCGTTCGACTTCGCGATGGCTCTGACGCCGGGATGGCACACAACGATCTTCCCGCCGTATTTCGTTGCAGGCGCAATTTTCTCCGGTATTGGAATGGTCTTCACGATCATCATTCCGCTGAGAAAATTCTTTGGCCTCAAGCATTACGTAACGATCAATCACCTGGACGCCGCGGCGAAGCTCGCGCTCTTCACTTCGCTATGCGTTGGCTGCGCCTACATGAACGAATGGTTCGTGGCGTGGTTCAGCGGCAACGAAGCGGAAAAGACTTTCTTTGCGAACCGAATTTGGGGTCAATGGTGGTGGGCGTCGTCGATCCTGTACACCTGCAACATGGTGTTGCCTCTGTCGCTGTTCGTCCAGAAGTGGCGGCGGAACGCGATCTGGCTGTTCATCATCTCGTTCACGATCAACATCGGAATGTGGTTCGAGCGGTTCGTGATCATCGTGCCTTCGCTCTCGCACGAGTTTGAGCCGTGGCAGTGGGCGGGGTACCGCGTAACGTGGGTGGACATCGCGATTCTCGTCGGCAGCTTCGGCTGGTTCTCGATGTGGTTCATGCTGTTCATCAAACAGCTGCCTGCCATTGCGATCACCGAGATCAAGGAGATAGTCCCGCCCCGGCTCAAGACACGTCATCCGCACGGCATCACCCCGGCAGGTGAGCATTTCGATTTCGAGGCCGATACGCCGGGAGAGCACGACTGATGCGCGGCGTGCTCGGCGCTTTCAGGGAACTGGACTCGGCGGTCGGCGCCATCGACGCGCTCAAGAAAACCCGGCTTGGCGACATCCACGTTTTCACACCAACGCCGCGTCACGAGCTGGAGCACGCGCTGGAGCGCGGCCCGAGCCCCGTTCGAAAATTCACTCTCATCGGCGGACTCTGCGGCGTGACCTTCGGATACTGGATAGCGATCTGGTGCTCCGACTACTGGCCGCTCGTGGTCGGCGGAAAACCGATCGCCTCATGGGTGCCGTATACGGTCTTCGGTTTCGAGGTAATGGTTCTGATCGGCGCGCTGTCGACGGTCGCGGGGCTTTTCATCTACGCCGGGATTCCGCGGTTGACGATGATGGTCGGCTACGATCCGCGCTTCAGCCATGGGGAATACGGAGTGTGGGTCGAATGTTCCGCCGAGAAGGCGCCAGCAGTCGAAGGTTTGCTACGCCAGCATGGAGCAGCGGAGGTGCGGCGTGAGCGGTAAGACGCGCCTGCTCGTGCTAGTCCTTCCTCTCACGCTCACCGCGTGCGAGTGGTTCACCGACTTCAAGCGTCAGCCATCCGTCGGAACGTGGGAAATACTAAAGGATAGTTTGACCCCGTCGCGCGGAAATCCTCAAATGTCGGTGCCGATAACCGGAACGGCGGTGGCCGGATTCCAGGTATCGTACGGAGCATTTCCGGCGACGATCGATTCGATGTCCGCAATTCCGAATCCCACACCCGTGAGCGACTCGTCGCTCGCCAACGGTCGAAAATATTTTCAGATCAACTGCTCACCCTGTCACGGCATCCGCGCGATGGGTGACGGACCGGCGACGCAGTTCGGAATGCCGGGGATCAACCTCACACAGGACATCACGAAGGCTCGCACAGATGGCTACATCTTCGGAATGATTCGGAATGGCCGCGGTCTGATGCCGTCGTATAACCGCATCGAAGAGAAGGACCGCTGGGACGTGGTGAACTACGTGCGTGCATTGCAGGGCGTGAATGGGCGGAAAGTCGAAGTCGGTCCGCTCGCGGCGCCGGGAGTCAACGGGGACAAGGTCCCGCGCTCTACTCGAACCGGACCCAACGTTCCAGCTCCGTTTTACAATCCGCGCGAGCTGCTGAATCCGGCCGGACAGACGAGCGTGTCACCCGCGGCGGCGACGCAACAGGGACTTCCGCCGATAGGTGTTCCCGGCGCCGACACCGTCGGCGGCAAAACAGCGGCAGTCGATAGCGTGACGCGCGCCCGCGCCGCCGCAATAAAGGCGAGAGCGGACAGCTTGCGAGGAAAGATCCGTTGAGCGTACACGAATCGCACGTCCTGAGCAGGGAAGAGGTAGTGGCCGGCCTCGACCGACCGCTGCCGAGATGGCTTCGTACGGCCTCGCTGGTGCTCGCAGCGATTGGACTCATCGTCTTCATCATCGGCCTGTTCCTCAATCCGGATCGTGTGTGGCGGGCGCTGCTCGTCAACTGGCTCTATTTCACTTCGGTGTCGTCCGCGGGCGTCATGTTCGTCGCGGTCCAGCGGATCACTACGGCGCGTTGGTCGCGGCCCGTTGTCCGTTTTCTAGAGGGCTACGTCGCGTTCCTTCCGGTTGCCTTTGTTCTCCTTCTTCTCATGCTGTTCGTAGGTGAGCACCACATTTTCTGGTGGTCGAACGTTACGCCAAGCATCCGCGAGAAGGCCGTTTATTTGAGTCGGGCTTTTTATTACCCGCGAGTGATCGGCATTTCGCTGATCATTTACTCACTTAGTCTTTGGTTCATATACACATCCGTTCGCCTCGACGTCGGAATTCTTCCCGAAGCCGGCGCGGCATGGGCGCGCAGACTGCGCGAGAGGATGCGTCGTGGGTTTCGTGATGAACGACGCGAGCTTCACTCAACGCATTCGCTTCAGGGACGCCTGGCGGTTTTTCTCGCGTTCGCATTCGGTTTCGGTTGGATAGTGCTCTCGTGGGACATGTCGATGTCGCTCGATCCGCACTTCCAGAGCACGATGTATGGTTGGTGGTTCTTCATGGGCGCCTGGGTGGGAGCGCTCGCGAGCTGGAGCGTCATCGTCATGGCGTGGCGGCGATTCCTTGGTCGCTACGATCTGATCGAGGACAAGCATTTCCACGATCTGGGCAAGCTGGTTTTCGCGTTCACGGCGTTCTGGGGATACCTCACCTTCGGCCAGTATCTCGTGATCTGGTATGGCAACGTCGGTGAAGAGACGCACTGGATGCGACTACGTCTTATCGCCGGGTGGCGTGTGACAACGCTCGTTGGGCTGACGCTGATGTTTGTCTTCCCATTTTTCGGGCTGCTTTCACGCGCCGCGAAAGTCTATCTGCCGACGATGTTGTTGTTCGCGATGGGGACCGTGGTAGGACTATGGATACATCGCTACATCGAGGTCTATCCGTCTGTCTACGGCGTCCTGCAACACCCGCTACTCGGCATCTGGGAGTTCGGCGTCACCGCGGGAATTCTCGGTATCTGGGGATTCTGCTACCTGGCGTTCATGGACGCGTTTCCGCGAATGCGCGTGCTCCTCATGACGTCGCCGTACCGGGATGAGGTGCAGGTGCCTGTTGACCCCCGGACGATGGAGCCGTTGCCGGCTCACGAGTAGCGGCTGAAGCTCTAAGAGTTCGGCAAATCGTCGAAGTTCAGCACCGGCTCCGCACGCACGCCGCGGGGGACACGCTCCAACGCACTCTCTGCTCGCTCCATGAGCTGCTCGACTTCGACCTTTGCGGCTGCGAGGTTGGGTACCGCCGAATAACCAGCGCGAAGTCTGATCGGGCCATCTATGGCAAGATTGGCGGCAGCTCTATCGAGCTCGCGCTGCAGACGTCTCACGAGGAGCCTCGCGCCCTGCGCATCAGTGTCAGGCGCGAGGATCGCAAGCCGGTTTTCATTGATGTGACCAACGACATCCGACTTGCGGCTTTGCGCGCGAAAAACATTTGCGACGTCGGCGAAATCGCGCGGCATCTCCCGGATGAGAACGCGTTCTCTCAGGTGCTCGTCAGGCTCGGCGGAAAACGCAACGCAGGCAAACGCTCCCTGGTTGCGTTGCGCGAGCGCGCCGAATTGACCGGCGAGCTGGCGGAGCCCGAATGACGAGTACAAGCCGGTTGCCGGATCGATGAAGTCCTGCGCGTGCTTGCCTGCGAGATCGCGCCGGGCG
>DASQPS010000042.1:0-12717 GCA_035643845.1 Gemmatimonadaceae bacterium
GCGTATCAACGGTGAAAGATAACCCCTTGCGGTTGATTTCCGCCTCGTCGACCGTGTAATGCGCGTCGTCCCTGACCGCGAGTCTGACCATTTCCAGCCTGTCGTGCGCGGACGCGATAGGCGGCGTCTCCACCTTGAGCGGCTGCGCACCCGCCGGTACGAAGATCAGCCGATCGAGACCGAGCGCGTCCCGTGCATCGGCAGCAAGTAGGAGATGACCGACGTGGGGTGGATCGAACGTTCCGCCGAAGACCCCAATGCGCACGGACTAGGGGTTGGCGGGAGTGGAAGACGCAGCGGCTGTTGCGGGCGGTGGCGGACCGCAATCGTGACGAACGTCCTCGTCTGTCGGATAAGCCTTGCGCATTGCATCACACAAATCACGAGCGTCAGCCGTGTATTTGATCGCCCGGTACGCCTCCAACAGACGGAGGTACGCGAGCCTCGTCGTCGGCGCATTCGGATGGAGACGAATCACATCCTTGAAATACAGAATCGCCGAGTCGAAGGCTTTGCGCTTGAGGTAGAGGTAACCTGTGTCGTAGTCTTTTTTCGCGAGCCAATCGTCGAGGGTTGCGAGCTCCTTTTTTGCGGGGGCCGCGTACGGCGAATCAGGATAGCTCGCGAGCAGCGACTCGTACGCCGTGACCGCATTGTGACCATACGTCGCGTCGAGCTCCGGATGCCTCCACTCTTTCTGATACGCGCGTCCGGACAGATAGAGCGCGTCGTCGACGAGCGTATCCTGTGGAAACGCGTCAATCATCCGGTTGTAGGTCGCGGCGGCAAGGAGATTCTCGCCCTGCTTCGCCTGAGACTGCGCGAGGTAGTAAAACGACAGCGGCAGCCGTGGATCGCGCGCAGCAAGGTCGAGCGTGAGCTGCTCGAACGCCTTGGCCGCGTTGTCATACCGACGCGCCCGATACTCCGTCATAGCCACGTCGAACAGCTTGTCGGGGGTAGGGTAGAGCTTCGGATTGAAAGGGGGCTTGCACGCCAGCGGTGCTGCGAGCAGCAAAACCAGCAACAGGGGTCTTAATTTCGACATCCGTATGATATTACCCTTTGCGGTCGAGCGTGTTCATGCGGAGGGCCTGCCAATTGAATGGTATCGAATACCCAGCTCCCGCATTTTCTCGACGTCGTAAAGATTCCGGCCATCGACGATAACCGGCTGCTTGAGGGTGCGCTTCACCCGCTCGAAATCGGGATGGCGGTACTCGTTCCAGTCGGTGACCACCACGAGGGCGTCAGCGCCGACGAGCGCCTCATAATTAGTCTCAGCATAATCTATTCGGTTGCCAAGCAAACCCCGCGTGTGTTCGATCGCGGCTGGATCATGAGCGCAAATTGACGCGCCTTCATCGAGAAGCGCCGCAATCAGCGTCAGGGATGGTGCCTCCCGCATGTCATCCGTTCCGGCTTTGAATGCAAGGCCCCAGAGCGCGATCCGGCGTCCACTCAGATCCTCACCCAGCGCGCAGCGAACCTTGGTGATGAGAATCTTCTTCTGTCTCTCGTTCGCGGAGTGAACGCCAGCGAGAACGTCGAGCGACACGCCGCACTCCTGACCGGTCTTCACAAGCGCCCTCACGTCCTTCGGAAAACACGATCCGCCGAATCCGGGACCTGGAAACAAAAACGACGGTCCGATGCGCGAGTCACTTCCGAGTCCGCGCCTTACGAAATCGACGTTCGCCCCGAGTTTGTCGCAAAGGTTCGCGATCTCGTTCATGAACGAGATTCGCGTCGCCAGCATTCCGTTCGCGGCGTACTTCGTCATTTCTGCCGAAGGGATGTCCATGAGTATGATCGGTTTTCCGCTGCGCACGAACGGACCATAAAGCTCCGTCATGACCTTTCGAGCGTGCGCGCTGTCCACGCCAAGTATCACTCGGTCGGGACGCATGAAGTCTTCAACCGCTGCGCCCTCTTTCAGGAATTCGGGATTGCTGCAGAGGTGAAATGGGAACTTCGCTTCCTTCGCGACGACTTTGCCGACCTTGGCGGCACTCCCGACAGGCACAGTCGACTTCGTCACTACAACCATCTCGCGCGTCATGTGCCTGCCGACGAGCTCGGCCACCTGGAGCACGTATTTCAGATCCGCGGATCCGTCGCCGTCGGGCGGAGTTCCTACCGCTATGAAGACTACTTCCGCACCGGAGATCGCAGCGGCCAGGTCTGTTGTGAAAGACAGTCGCTTCTCTTTCTGATTTCTTTCGACGAGCGACTCGAGCCCGGGCTCATAAATCGGCACCTCGCTCTTCTTGAGACGCGCGATTTTCGCCGCATCGATGTCCGCACAGCAGACTGTATTCCCAGTCTCCGCCAGACAGGCGCCGACGACCAGTCCGACGTAGCCTGTTCCAATTACAGTTATGTTCACGAGTTGAGCGAGTTAGGCAGTGGCGTAGGAGGTCACCGAAGCAAGCGACACGATTCTGCCCTTCCCTGCCGTAAGCTTCGCGGTCGCGTTCCTTGTGTCGACCACGACTTGCGCGAGATCGACGATGCGCTGGTAGTCCACGTCGGAATGGTCCGTGACGATCACGACTGCATCGGACCGCTTCAGCTCGGCGTCGCTCAGCGCAACGCTGGAGCGCTCGTGGCCATTTTCCCGGTAGCTCGGGACGTGCGCATCGTGGTACGCAACGTCGGCGCCCTGGTCCTCGAGCAGGCGAATGACATCGAGTGCCGGGCTCTCACGCATGTCGCTGATGTCCTTCTTGTACGCGACGCCCAGAACGAGAACCCTGCTTCCGTTCACAGACTTCCTGTCCTGGTTGAGTGCCTGCGCAACTTTACGCACGACAACCGCCGGCATCTCGCTGTTGATCTCGCTGGCCAGATCGATGAACCGCGTCTTGTAGTTGAGCGTCCTCATTTTCCAGGCGAGGTAGTGCGGGTCGAGCGGGATGCAGTGCCCGCCGATGCCAGGTCCCGGCGTGAATTTCATGAATCCGAACGGCTTGGTCGTAGCCGCATCGATGACTTCCCATACGTCGACGCCCAGCTTGTCGCAAACGATCGCCATCTCGTTCACAAGGCCGATGTTCACCGCACGGAAAGTGTTCTCGAGCAGCTTAACGAGCTCGGCGGTCTCAGTGCTCGAAACCGGCACTATCGATTCCAGACACGACGAGTAGAGCGCGCTCGCGACCTCAGTGCACGCTGCTGTAATTCCGCCGACAACTTTCGGCGTGTTCTTCGTCGTCCACTTCTTGTTGCCAGGGTCCACTCTCTCCGGGCTGAAAGCAAGGAAGACATCTTCGCCGACCTTGAGACCGCCTGCTTCGAGCATCGGCTGCATTAGCTCTCGCGTCGTACCGGGATAAGTCGTGCTCTCGAGCACGATCACGAGGCCCGGATGGCAGTTTCTCTCGATCGCTTCTGCCGCCCCGATTACGTAGCTCATGTCGGGGTCTCGCGTCTTGCCAAGCGGCGTCGGTACTGCGATGGAAATTGCGTCCGTCTCGAAGAGGCGTTTCTCGTCAGTGGTTGCCGAAAATTTTCCGGACTTCACGAGCGGGGCGAGCTCTGAGTTGGGCACATCCTGAATGTGCGATTTCCCATTCATCAACTGCTCGCACACACGGCTGCTGACGTCGTACCCGATAACGCGGAATCCTGCCTTCGCGAATTCCACGGCGAGTGGCAGTCCGACGTAGCCGAGGCCGACTATGCCGACGCAAGCCGACCTGTTGTCAATCTTGGCGAGTAGCTGATCCTTTATGTGCACCTGATGCTCACGTGTAGAATGTGGTTGATTCAGCGGCCGTAAAAGCCGCGTACCGCGTCGATCACCTCGTCGAGTTGCGCTTGTGTCAGCTCGGGGTAGACAGGCAGCGATATCACTTCTTTCGTAGCGCGCTCGCTTTCCGGGAACGCGCCGCGCTTGTAACCGAGGTATTCGAAGCACGGCTGGAGATGCAGCGAGAGGGGGTAATAGACCGCCGATCCGATCCCCTTGGTTTTGAGATGCTCCTGCAAGTCCTCGCGGCGAGCCACGCGCAGTGTGTACTGGTTGTAGATGGATTCATTCGCGGGGTCGATGGTCGGGGTGCGCACATCGTCCAGATCCGCGAATGCTGCGTTGTAGTACGCCGCATTCTTGCGACGCCCAGCGCTCCACGACGACAGCATCGGCAGCTTCGCCGAGAGGATAGCTGCCTGCAACGCGTCGAGCCTGCTGTTGTAACCGACCTCTTCGTGATAGTAGGTCTTGAGGCCACCGTGGACGCGAAGCCGCCGGAGACGAGTTGCTAGATCATCGCGCTGCGTCACTATCATCCCGCCGTCACCGTAGCCACCCAGATTCTTCGACGGAAAAAAGCTGAAGGTTCCTATCGTCGCTGCCTCTCCGGCCATGACCCACTTTCCATCGATCTGCCGCCGCGCGCCAATCGATTGCGCAGCATCTTCGATAAGCGGGATGTCACCGGCGGCATCCATCATGGATTCGATAGGGGCCATCTGACCGAACAAATCCACCGCGATGATCGCGCGCGTCGAGGCTTTGATGCTCGACGCGATCGTCTCCGCCGAAAGGTTGAAGGTGTCGGGCTCGATATCGGCGAAAACCGGCCGGGCACCAACGTTGTGCACAGCGCCAGCCGTCGCGAAAAAAGTGAACGGCGTTGTCAGGACTTCGTCCCCGCGCCCGACGTCCAGCGCTCGGAGAGAAAGCAGGATCGCGTCGGTTCCGTTCGCGCAGCCGATCGCGTGGGTGGTCTGGGACAGCTTCGCGACCTCGCGCTCCAGTCGCTCGACGGGCTCGCCAAGAATGAACGCCTGATCCTCGACGACCTTCGTCATCGCGTTCGCTACGGAATCGCGGATTGTCGCGTGCTGTGCCTTTAAATCGAGTAGCGGTACGGCCATTGGTCTCTGATGTGGATTTGAAGCCGGGGGGAGCCTTTAAAGATATTGAACCAGAGCCCGGATCGCGCTATCAAACCTTGGCGCGGAGCGGCAGAGGGACGTCCCGTCCGGTCTTAGCCGACTCGTAGATGCCCAGGATAAGCTCCAGCGATTTCCGCCCCGCGCGTCCGTCGGTGTCGGGGCGCGCCTCGTCACGCAGCACAGCCAGAACGTTCCGGTAATATCCCTGATGGCCGAGACCGTAGACGTTCGGCGGATTCGTGTTCGCCGCCTCTACCAGCTTGTCGTCATCGTCGTATTCGGCGAATTCCCAGTGTTCGATCTTGTTGACCGCGGTGCCTCCGACCTTCGCCGATCCCTTCTCTCCGAGTATCGTGATCGAGCCCTCGAGATTTCGCGGGTACGCGAGCATCGTCACCTCAATGGTGCCGAGCGCCCCGGACCGGAACTTCATGATCGCGATGCCAGTGTCCTCCGTCTCGATCTTGCGGGCAAGAGTGGCCGTCTTGGCCATTACGCTTTCGACCGGACCCATCAGCCACTGTATGAGATCGACGTAGTGCGACGCCTGATTCATGAAAGCGCCGCCATCGAACTCCCAGGTTCCGCGCCAAGGCGCCTGATCGTAGTACTCCTGCGGACGCGCCCAGTGCACAGTGCAGCTCGCCAGATACACACGGCCGAATCGATTCCTGTCGACCGCGCGCTTGAGCAACTGAATGGGCGGATTTAGGCGATTCTGCTTGACGACGAAAAGCTGCACGCCGGCCTTATCGCACGCGTGAACCAGCGCGTCCGCGCCGGTCAGAGAAATGGCCATTGGCTTCTCCATCACGACGTGCTTCCCGGCTTCCGCCGCGATGATTCCCTGCTCCGCGTGCAGGCCAGAAGGCGTCGCGATCGTCACGACGTCCGCCTTGCTTTCCTTCAGCATTCGCTCGAGCGATGTGTACGACGGCACATCCCACTGCACACCTGCGTTCTTTGCCCGCTCGGCATCGACGTCGCAGACTGCGACGAGCTGCAAGCCGTCGACTTTCTGGATCGCTTCGAAATGGTTTCTGCTTATTCGCCCGCAACCCACCAGCGCTATCCTGAAATTCTTTTCCGAATTCACTTGCCGACCCTCTTGAGCTTGTCGCCTTTTAACTCGTATTTGGTTTCGCAGGCGGCGCATTTGGTTGGATTCGTGTCATCGAGCCGCTCGCCGCACTGACACATCCAGCCGACCTTGCGGGCTGGAACACCAACCACGAGCGCGTACGCCGGCACGTCGCGAGTGATGACGCTGCCTGCGCCGACGAACGCATATTCGCCGAGATTCACTCCGCAGATGACTGTCGCATTCGCCCCTATCGTCGCACCGCGGCCCACTAGCGTTTTGCGATACTCATTCCTGCGCGAGATGTGGCTGCGCGGATTGATGACGTTCGTGAACACCATCGAGGGCCCACAGAACACATCGTCGCTCAGCTCGACGCCTTCGTAGACCGACACGTTGTTCTGAATTTTGACGTTGTTGCCGATCTTGACGCCGTTCATCACGACCACGTTCTGGCCGAGCGAGCAGCGCTCTCCGATCACCGCTCCCGCGAGCACGTGGCAGAAATGCCAGACCTTGGTGTCAGCGCCTATCTTCGCGCCGTCGTCCACGTACGCCGACTCATGGATGAATGGCTTCGCCATCAAACGCTCGCTTCCCGCGGAATGCGCGCGTGCCATTCCTGGAGAGACAGAACCGACGGTGCGCGGGATCGCAGTGAAAGAATCGCATCACACGCGGCGTTCGCCGCGGATAGCGTCGTCGTGTAGGCCACGCGAGTCGCAATTGCAGCTTGTCGCATCGTATAATCGTCGCGCTGCGATTCCTTGCCAAGCGGTGTGTTTATCAAGAGCTGCACGTCGCCGTTGAGCATCATGTCGACGCCGTTTGGCCGGCCCTGATGGATCTTGAGGACGGTCTCCACTGGAATTCCACGCCCACGCAGATGCTTCGCGGTTCCGCTCGTCGCGAAAAGCCGGAATCCCATTTCCTGAAAGCGACGCGCGATCGGGGTCACGGTGCGCTTGTCGGAGTCGTTGACGGTGATGAATATCGCTCCGTCAGTTGGCAAGACGTTGTCGGCGGCGAGCTGCGCCTTTCCAAACGCGCTGCCGAAGGAGTCCGAAATCCCCATGACTTCGCCCGTCGATCGCATCTCCGGTCCGAGTATGGGATCGAACTCGCGGAATTTGTTGAACGGGAACACCGCTTCCTTCACCGAGATGTACGCTGGCGTGATCTCCTCGGTGAAGCCGAGTTCTTCGAGCGACTCACCGAGCATGCACCGCGCGGCAATCGCGGCAAGTGGAACTCCGATGGCCTTCGACACGAACGGAACCGTGCGGCTGCCACGTGGATTTACTTCGAGCACATAGACCTGTTGGTCCTTGATCGCGTACTGGACGTTGATCAGTCCAACCACCTCGAGCGCCTTCGCCAACTTGATTGTGTGGGCGCGCATGGTATCGATGTGCTCTTCGTCGATGAGATAGGGAGGCAGCACGCAGGCGGAATCGCCAGAGTGAATTCCGGCGTCCTCGATGTGCTGCATCACACCTCCGATCACCACCCGCTCGCCGTCGGAGACCGCGTCGACGTCTGCTTCGAATGCGTCCTCGAGAAAACGATCGATCAGAACGGGCTTGTCCTCCGAGACACGTGCGGCGCGCTCGAAATACTGCTTGAGGGAACGTTCGTCGTAGACGATTTCCATCGCGCGCCCGCCCAACACGTACGATGGACGGACGAGCACCGGGTACCCAATTCGCTCCGCCGCAGCTACCGCTTCTTCGACGCTGGTGGCGGTCCCGTTCTCCGGCTGCCTGATTCCCAGCCGCCGCGCAATCTCATCGAATCGCCGCCGATCCTCAGCGATATCGATTGCGTCGGGTTGAGTGCCGAGTATCCGAACGCCGGCCTGCGCGAGTCCAGTCGTGAGCTTGAGCGGCGTCTGACCGCCGAGCTGCACGATGACCCCCACCGGTTGCTCGCGGTCGACGATGTCGAGCACGTGCTCGAGGGCGAGTGGTTCGAAGTAAAGCTTGTCGGAGATGTCGAAGTCGGTGGAGACGGTCTCGGGATTCGAGTTGATCATGATCGTCTCGTATCCCTGATCCCTGAGCGCCAGCGCGGCGCGCACGCAGCAGTAATCGAATTCGACTCCCTGGCCTATTCTGTTCGGCCCGCTGCCGAGTATCACGACCGAGCGCTTGCCGGTGCGCGGTGCCTCACTCTCTTCGTCGTAGCTGCTGTACAGATACGGCGTGGCCGAAGGAAACTCGCCTGCGCAGGTGTCGACCATTTTATAAGCAGGCAGGATTCCAAAACCAGTCCGCCTCGAGCGCGCCGCCTGTTCCGATTCATCCCGGAGATCCGCGAGCTGACGATCGGAGAAACCCATTCGCTTCATCTCGCGGAGGGCGTCTTGCTCGACGGACGGCAGCGAAGCGTATGCGCGCTCGGCGTCGAGAAGCTCGTGCATCTGTGACACGAACCACGGGTCAATGCCAGTGAGCTCGCTGATCTCGGCCGGCTCTATTCCGACCTGGAGCGCGCGCTTGATCTGGAAGATGCGCTCAGGCGTCGGTTGTCTCAGCGCGGCGCGCAACGAATCTGGTGAATCATCTTCGAGTCGATCGTCGGCGAGAGATGACGCCGTCGTCCAGCCGGGTCGTCCGATCTCGAGTGCGCGAAGAGCTTTTTGAAACGCTTCCTTGAAGGTGCGGCCGATCGCCATCGATTCGCCGACAGATTTCATTTGCGTCGTGAGTCGCGGACTCGCGGCGCGGAATTTCTCGAACGCGAAGCGCGGGCACTTGACCACCACGTAGTCGAGAACCGGTTCGAACGAAGCCGGAGTCGTTTTCGTGATGTCGTTGGGGATCTCGTCGAGTCGGTAACCCACGGCGAGCTTTGTTCCGATGCGGGCAATCGGGAAACCAGTAGCCTTGGAGGCGAGCGCGGAAGAGCGTGAGACGCGCGGATTCATCTCGATCACGAGCATCTCGCCGTCGGCAGGATTGATTGCAAACTGGATGTTGCATCCCCCGGCTTCGACGCCGATCTCCCGGATGACCGCGACCGCGGCGTCGCGCATCGTCTGGTACTCTCGGTCGGTGAGCGTCATCGCGGGCGCAACCGTGATCGAATCACCCGTGTGTACGCCCATTGCGTCAATGTTCTCGATCGAGCAGACGATGACGACGTTATCGGCGCCGTCTCGCATTACCTCGAGCTCGAATTCCTTCCAGCCAATGACGCTTCGTTCGACGAGCACCTGCGTCACAGGGGACAAGTCCAGTCCGCGCCGGACGACGTCCTCGAATTCCTGCCTGTTGTAGGCGATGCCTCCGCCCGTGCCGCCCAAGGTGAAGGCGGGCCGGATGATCGCTGGAAAAGCCGTCGTCTCGACAATCTCGAGGGCCTCGTCGAGCGTCGTCGCGATTCCGCCCTGCGGGACCGCGAGCCCAATGCGTCGCATCGCTTCACCGAAGAGCTTTCGATCTTCTGCCATCGCGATCGCTCGGGCGTCCGCGCCAATAAGCTCCACGCCGTATTTCTCCAGCACGCCGCCCTCCGCGAGCTTCATCGCCACATTGAGCGCCGTCTGGCCGCCCATCGTGGGGAGGAGAGCGTCTGGCCGCTCCCGCGCGATCACGAGCTCCACATACTCCGGAGTGACCGGCTCGATGTAGGTCCGATCCGCAAACTCGGGATCCGTCATGATCGTAGCCGGATTCGAATTGACGAGAATGACCTCGAAGCCTTCCTCGCGGAGCGCCTTGGCCGCCTGCGTGCCCGAATAGTCGAACTCGGCCCCCTGCCCGATGATTATCGGGCCGGAGCCGATCAGGAGGATCCGGTGGAGGTCGGTGCGCTTAGGCACTCAGTGGCGGGTTGGAGTCACAACGCAAAATAGTTCGGGACTAGCTTCATGAGAACAAAGGAGTGCTATTGGCTTCTTACGAAACGCGACCGGCTTAATACAAAACGGAACCAGCTTCCTGCGGAACGCTACCAGCATCCCGCTGGGTGCTGCCAGCTTCCTGCTGGACGCTGACAGCATCTCGCTGATGCTGAACGCTCGAAGCTATCCTCAAAAAAAGGGGAGCCCAAAGGGCTCCCCTTTCCTTCGCTGTTACTGAAACCTTATGCAGCGCTCTTCCCTCTCGGAGCGCGCTGAATCTTTCCAGCATGAATGCACCGGGTGCACACCTTCACCTTCGTGATCTTACCGTCGACGAGCACCCGCACCACCTGGAGATTTGGCTTCCAGGTGCGCCGAGTCTTGTTGTTCGCGTGCGAGACGTTGTTGCCGTAGGCGACGCCCTTGTCGCACACGTAGCAGCGGTTCCTTTTGATTTGCGCCATATCGATCAGCCCTCGGTGCCGATAAGCTCGATGCGCGCCATCTCGGCGCCGTCGCCCTTGCGGTGACCAGTCTTGAGAATGCGGGTGTAACCGCCCTTGCGCGTCGCGAAGCGCGGGCCGACTTCCTTGAACAGCTTGTCCGCCGTTTCACGGTGCTGCACGTGACGACCGGCGAGGCGACGGTTGTGAAGCGTTCCCGTCTTCGCCTTCGTGATCAGTTTCTCCACGAACGGACGCAGCTCCTTCGCTTTGGCCTCGGTGGTTTCAATGGCACCACGCTCGATGAGCGCCTTGGCGAGGCTTCTCATCAGCGCCAGCTTCTGCTCGCTCGTACGCCGAAGCTGTCTGCCGACTTTGCGGTGACGCATCCTTATCCTTCCTCTTCGTCGTCCGCGCCGACCGTGGCAACGTTACGGTTTGGCGGCGTGCCCTGATCCGTGATTCGGACGCCGTCCGGCGTCTCCTCGTACTTCATGCCGAAGTTGAGGTTCTCTCTCTCGAGCAGGTCTGCGATCTCGTTGAGGGATTTCTTGCCGAAGTTCTTGACCTGGAGGATCTGGCTTTCGCTCTGGCGAACGAGATCGCCCAGTGTGCGAATGTTGGAGTTCTTGAGCGAGTTGACGGAGCGAACCGACAGCTCGAAGTCTTCGATCGGCGTGCGCAGAACTTCAGCGAGTCGATGAGCGTCGCCACCGGGCATTTCCGAGCCCGGCGTAAGCGGCGCGGACGCGTGCGATCCGAATCCGGCGAAGTACTGGAAGTGCGTCTGAGCCAGCGCGGCTGCGTAGCTCACTGCCTCTTCCGGCGTGATCGTGCCGTTGGTTTCGACAGTCAGCGTGAGCCGGTCGTAGTCGGTGCGCTGTCCGACGCGGGTTTCCGCGACCGAGAAGTTGGCGCGCCGCACCGGGTTGTAAATCGAATCGATGCGCACGACGTCCACAGGCAGTGTCTTGTCGACAATATGCTGATCGGACTCGACGTATCCGCGTCCGCGACCGACGTACAGCTCGACGTTGATCTCGCGATCACCCTGCAGCGTGAACAAATGCTGGTTACGATCGATGATCGTGACCCCGCCCTGTCCCTCGATGTCCGCGGCCGTGACCGCGCCAGCCGAATTCTTGGTGATGCGCAGCACTGTGTTCTCGACGCCTTCATCGAGTGACAGCGTCAGCGCCTTGAGGTTGCCGATAATCTGGTGGACGTCTTCGACGACGCCCGGAATCGTCTGGTGCTCGTGGAGCACGCCGTCGATCCGGAAGCCCCAGACCGCGGATCCGCGGAGTGAAGAAAGGAGCAGACGCCGCATCGCATTACCAAGCGTATGGCCAAAACCACGCTCGAGCGGCTGAAGACGGAATTCTGCGACATTGGGATTGTCTTCGCGCTTCGTCGCTTCGACTAGCTGCGGACGGACAAGTCCCCTGAGATCAATTGCGGTTGCCATTTTTTCGTTTCCTTTAAACGTGCCACCCCGCCCCTAACGCGCGGTGAGCCCGTAACGAGAGTTAGGGTCTCGTCCTACTGTTTACTTGGAATAGAGCTCGACCACCAGCTGTTCCTGCGCGGCGATCGGGATGTTCGGTCTCGTGGGTCTCTCGAGCATTTTCCCGCTGAAGGTGTCGCGATCCACTGCTATCCACGAAAGCGGTGCGCCGCGCGATGCCTGGTCCATCGCCGCCATCACGCTAGCCTGCTCGCGTGATTTCATGCGAACGCGGATCTCCTGACCCGGCTGCACGAGAAAGCTCGGAATGTCCACCGATTTCTGATTGACTTCGACGTGGCGGTGACGAATGAGCTGGCGGGCCGCCTTGCGGCTTCCGGCGAAACCCATTCGGTACACGACGTTATCGAGACGCGATTCGAGCGCGGCGAGGAGGTTGTGTCCCGTGATTCCCGGTAGCGGTGCAACGCGCTCAAAGGTGTTGCGGAACTGTCTCTCACTGACGCCGTAAATGCGTTTGATCTTCTGCTTTTCGCGGAGCTGCTTGGAGTACTCCGACATCTTCCGCCGTCTGGCAGTCGATGACCCGTGCTGTCCCGGCGGCGTCGGACGACGCTCGACCGGGCACTTCTCGGTAAAGCACTTCGTTGCCTTCAGGAAAAGCTTCGTCCCCTCTCGGCGGCATTGTCTGCAGCTGGACTCTGTGTAGCGCATCGGTCAGACTCTCCGACGCTTGGGTGGACGGCAGCCGTTGTGTGGAATCGGCGTGACGTCCTTGATCGACTTGACCTGCAAACCGGCAGCGACGAGCGCCTGGATAGCCGACTCTCGTCCCGATCCGGGGCCCTGAACTCTCACATGAACGCGACGAACGCCGAGCGTCACAGCCTCGCGTCCCGCCTGTTCACCAGCGACGGTCGCGGCGAATGGCGTCGACTTCTTGGAGCCCTTGAAGCCTGCTTTGCCGGACGAG
>DASQPS010000043.1:0-4541 GCA_035643845.1 Gemmatimonadaceae bacterium
CCTTATGTCAGCCGGGAGGCAAATTGCCGCAACCTCATTCGACGGGTCCGGTTTCCTCGGCCGAGAGATCTCCGCGGTCGGAGTTTCTGTTACTGCCAGCTCCGGTGAGATACACACGGTATTCGTGTTTCCCATTGGACCCATCAGTCTCGAATACGATGAGCGTAGCTGGGATTGGCGACTCAACGTGACTGATTTTGTAGCGGTCGCTGCATTTGCGCTTGCTTCGAATACTGAGTTTGATCTGCATAAGACGTTGTCCTCTGGTGCACCCGTCTTCAGAGACAAGCGCGCCTCATTCTACCGATTTGGCGACTTCGAAGCGACGGGTGTCACCGGGCTTGGGACTATCCGGGTATCGAGGGCCGCATTTACTGCTCTCGCTGGAAACGGGAACGTTATCTACCACGAGAATGTGCACATTCTTCAGGACGACTTCTTCGAAGAAGCGATC
This sequence comes from Gemmatimonadaceae bacterium, assembly GCA_035643845.1. Lineage (GTDB taxonomy): Bacteria > Gemmatimonadota > Gemmatimonadetes > Gemmatimonadales > Gemmatimonadaceae > UBA4720. The sequence continues at coordinate 455 of DASQPS010000043.1, forward strand.
GCTCTTCCGCCAGAGAGAGAAGCAATCGAACGTCTGCCCTTCGGGCGTCGATTCCTGCGACACTTCGATCTCGGATTGTTGGGTCCAGGCCTCGAGAGCGGAATGTCGCGATTGATACCATATCGATCGAGGCCGTGGGAGCGAGAGGCGTATGCTCTCACTGCGAACTTATTCTACTAGCTCTAGTTCGCGTCAGATTGTTCAGGGCCGACGACTCATTCGGCTCTAACCTCGGCGAAATGAGTCTCATTTGATTTAACGCGTGAGCCAACGCGTTGTGGCGAGTTGGTTTCGACGGGCAACGTGAATTGGAACGTCGTCCCGAGGCCTTCGGTGCTCTCAACCCGAATCTGGCCACCGTGCGCCTCGACGATGCTCTTGGCGATGGCAAGCCCGAGGCCCGCGCTCGCGCGCGATGCACGCTTCGCCTGCCAGAAGCGGTCGAAGACGTGCGCAACGTTTTCCGCGGCTATCCCGATGCCGGTGTCTGCGACGGCAACGACGATCTCGTCTCCAGCGACCGTCGCGGACAGACGCACGCTGCCCCCTTGCGGTGTGAACTTGAGCGCGTTCCCGGTGAGGTTCGAGAGGACTTGCGCGACTCGCGCGGCATCCGCGTGTGCGGGCGGCAACGCTTCCGGCATCGCGACGGCCAGCTCGATCCCGCGCTCGGCTGCCTGAAGGCGAAACTGTTCGACCGTACTGCTCATGATCGATCTTACATCAGTAGCGGCTGCTTCGATCGAAAATCCGCCCGCCTCGGATTTAGTGACATCGAGAAGGTCGTCCAACAAGCGGGACATGTTCAACGCAGACCGTTGAATGACCATCAGGTTCTTGCGGGCGGACTCGGAGTCCATGCTGTCACCGATGTCGAGCAGCATCGACGACGCCATTCTAACCGTGTGCACGGGGTTTCTGAGATCGTGCGAAACGATGGACGTCACTTCGTCGCGCATGCGAGCTACCTGCTGCAATTCGGAGTAGAGCCGGGCGTTGCGGAGCGTGGCAGTGAGACGATCGCCAATGCTGATCGCGAGGTTCAGATCAGCGTCAGTGTACAGGCGATCGTCGTTGATACGCGCAAGAGACAGAATGCCGACCAGGCGCTCACCGTCGCGAATTGGAATCCGCATCAGAGATCGAAGCTGCAGCTCGTGCAGGAACTTCTCGTGCTCAGGCGAGGTCGCGGTTGCTTCTATCCATGCGTCATCTACAGCGGGGACGAACTCGGCTACGCCCTGGCGAAGCCGGCGTGTCGCCTCGCTATTGCTGGACTGAATCACACCGGTCGCGATTTTCTCAGCGAGCCATTTATCTCTGGCCGTGTCGACATGCTTCCACGCGCGCCGGCCCAACGACCCGTCCTCGGCGGCGTTGTCGAAGAAACAAAGATCAGCGAGAGTCGGGACCATCAGGTCGAGGAGCGCGCGGAGTGCCGCCTGGTAATCGATGTGCGCACTCATGACCTGGCTTACATGAGCGAGGAAACGCTCCCGCGCCTCGCTTTGTCGTAACGCCTTCTCGCTCGCGGTGACTGCGACAAATGCCGCGTGCTCGGCGGCCATCGCCAGCTTCTGCTGCTCGGCCTCACGGCGATCGGTTACGTCGACACAGCTTCCGATGTATCCGAGAAACTCGCCGTTGTCATCGGTGTACGGAACGCCGCGATCGAAGATCCATCGATAGGCGCCGTCGTACCGCTTCAGTCGGTATTCCATCTCGAATGGCTGACGCGCGTCGAAGTTGGTGACGTAAATCTGGAAACAGCGGCCGAGGTCGTCGGGATGTACACCCTCTGCCCATCCGTCACCGGTTTCCTGTTCCAGAGTCCGACCCGTAAACTCGAGCCACACACGGTTGAAGTAGTCGCATTTTTTATTGACGTCGGCCCGCCAGATCAGCACGGGCGAATGCTCGACCAGAAGTCGATACTCGATTCCCGTCAGGGGTGGTTCGGCAGGGTCGACGCCAGCCGAGAGTGGATCAGGAGGGATCTCCGGGACTCCCTTCTTCGCCATAGTGCTCCTCCCGCGGTTAAAGTCGCGCAGAGACCTTTGAGGAGAGCAAGATCGGCGCGCCCGTTATTTCATCATACGACCTTTATCTCGGCGTAACAAGTTCATCGACCGTAAGGCCGTCCACTCAACTACCGGGAGGACTACACCCTCCATGCGCAATGTCTAACACGAATTCGCGGCTTGTGCGCCCGCTCATCGTAATGTGCGCCTCGGGAAAGGTGTCGCCGTCATCATACCATGTTGCGTAAATAAGAACGCTATCGGTAACGGGTATCGTGAATCGGAAAATGCCGAGCGAGTCACTGACTGCGCGACCGAGGGCCTTTGAGATTCTCGCGACGCTATCTGCCTTAGTCGACAACGTGTCCAGGATATTCATCGACGCTTCGTTAGAGACGCCCGTGGTGTCGAAGGCATGAAGATACGCCATAAGTGACGGCACGCTGTCGACTCGGAACGCGGATACCTTGACACCGCCGACGTCCACCAGTCTGATCGGCAATCCGGGATGGCAACTTTGAGCTTTCCCTGTCAAGGTTACTGTCGGCGCCGCCGCAAAAGTTTTAGTTCGCGCTAAACGCGCGCGCGTTTTGACATATCTAAACGGGTCGTCCGGACTCCAACTTGTGTTCATGGTAAAGTCGATAGTTACCGAGTCGCGCCACACCGGGTCAGATGACCGCCAATTTTGGCCGTCAATAGAGAACTCCTTCTGCGGCGTTCTCCCAGCCATCCGCCACACCGAAATATTTCCTATATCTGACTCCTCATCGTCATCCAATGAAGTCAAGACGAACCGCTGGCCATCGGGCGATGGGACCGGCATTCCCCAGACATCCGTGGAATCCCCAGTTGAGTCATCGACTATGAGATAGTTGCCAGTGTCTTCGTAAGGCACACGATGAACGACATGGGAGTGGATGGCTTTGAGATGACCAGCGTAGCGTAAAACCGTCCGCGTAGTTGAATCCGTTTTAAGGACGAGCGTTCGACCGCTGAGGAGTTGGATGCGCAATTCCCGAGAGTTTGTGCGAGATGCCGCCCCACCCGAGGCGGCAATGGCTGCGACCTCGAAAGCGTGGAGGCTATCAGACCAGCTCATTGGAGGGCGCGTCGTCGTATCTGACACCGGTTTTGGCCCGGTCGAATCCAGCAGGGATAGCTCCCAACTACCGACGCCAGACTCTGGCAAGGGAAGCGGCAGGGTTGCGATCACCGCGCCCGCCAACGGAGGCGTGGATGCAGCCGACTCGCGCACGTCCTTCGCACACGCGATCGCTGCGCATCCGAGAAAGCAGAGTCTGAACGGTTTCATCGTAAGTACCGGCACAGCTACGAGACTATCGGGTGATTCAACCGGTCACGTCTCTGGGACGGTCGGCGCACTAGGAGAGCCAACGACCCTTCTCTCTCCCCGCTAACAATTCGAAGCGGACCCGTAGAAGACGAAGTGCACGCAGTCTGAGTTATCTTCAGTCACGACCCAGGCATTCAGCAAAATCGTTCTCCTGAGCGCTGGACTCGCTTCGACCGCTGCCGCGCAAACTCCCTCCACCGCTCCTTCGCGCGCTGACCTCGCCCGCTGGTCGCGCGATGCCTTTTATCGTGGCATGAAGAAGAAGGCTTCCTCGCGCGGGAGCTTTTGTTGCCGCGATCGCCCGTCGGCACGCCCGATTTCGTAAGAAACGATCGGCCGCGCGAGACCAAGTGAGCGGCTACCGCGATTGGTCGCAACGAAATCTCCGTCGTCTCCAAGCAGCGCTTGCGTCGCCGACCCGCACACGATGGTGCCGGGGTCGGCATCAGCTTTGAGAGCATCCGCGACGACAACCGGTGTGCCGACGGCAGTGTACCTCCGCAACACGTCGGTTCCGAAAACGCCAACGGTGCTGAATCCGGTTTGGATGCCGGCCCGCATTTCCAGACTTCCTGACACTCCCCGCTTTCTCCACGATGCGCTAAGGTCGTTGAGGAGATTGCGCATCAATAGCGCTGTACGAGCTGCGGCGAGTGCCTGGTCGGCTGGCTCTGACTTCATGGGAGCTCCAAAAAGCACGGTAACGCCG
>DASQPS010000044.1:0-6572 GCA_035643845.1 Gemmatimonadaceae bacterium
CGGCATTCTTGCCGCGATTGCGATTCCGAAGTTTGCGAACACGAAGGACAAGGCCTATGTGGCCGCGATGAAGTCAGACCTTCGTAACCTCGCGACGTATGAAGAGCAGTATGCCGCCGACAACAACGGCGCGTACTTCTCCGGCACCGCGACGAACGCCGCGGCGCTGAATGGTTTCACGCCCTCGAAGGACGTGACGATCATTGCGACTGCAGTGACTGGCCCGCCGCCAGCTTGGACGGCGACCGCTTCGCATGCTCTTTCCGCGAAGACTTGTGACTCTGGCGTTACCACTGCTGGCGTCATTACCTGCACCTGATTAGGCTGAAGCAAGCCTGATAAAAAGACGGGGCGTCGAAAGACGCTCCGTTTTTTTTTGTGCATATCGGAAGAGTAGTGATGGCGCCCCGATGGACCAGCGCCTTAGCATCCCGTCATGTCAGAAATCGCTGCGAGTAGGGGCTACACACTTCTTGAAATCGTGGTCGCGCTAGTCGTCTTCGGTTGTGGCGCGCTGGCTCTCGCCGGCTCCAGTGCCCTCGTTGCGCGGAGCATGGGAAGCGACGCGGTCCGAGAACGCGCAGCGCGAATTGCTGTCAGCCGAGTGGAGATTCTGAAATCGGAGTGCGAGACCGCGCAAGGTGGGTCGGAGCTCGTCGAGGGGATTCGCTCCGAGTGGCGGGTTAGTCGCGATCCGTCGCGCATAACCATAGAGGAATCGCTCGGGTTTTCGTCCGTGGACGGCCCACGGACCCTGATTTATAAGTCGCTCTACTGGTGCGTCCTTTGACGCGCCACCGTGAAGGCTGGTCGCTCATCGAGCTGGTGATGGTTGTTGCGATTGCTGGACTGGTCGCGGGTACAGTCGTTTCCACAATTACCAGCCAGGAGAAGTTTTACCGCGGCGCTGCGCAGCTTCGATCAGCACGAGAAAACGTGCGTGACGCGCTCGAGGTGCTTTCGACTGACATCGGTGGGATGGCAGCTGCAGATACGGTGAGGCTTCGTGCTGATTCCGCGATAGAGTTTTTCGCGGCGATCGGTGGTTCGGTGGTCTGTCAGGTGTCTGCGAAGGAAGTTGGCCTGGCGCCGTATCGTACGACCGGCAATTCCTTGAGCGCCTTCCTGGCTGAGCCTGACACCGGTGACGTCGCCTTCTTCTACGTTCGTTCCGCAAATGACGGCTCACGGTGGGAACCGTATCGAATAGCCGCATTCAGCTCGCGCGCGCTGGGAGAGAGTTGTCCCGCCTCTTCCGGCTTCTCAACGCAAACGGACATCGAGTCATCGCCAAACGGATACGTCGTTACACTCGTCGGTCCTTTGCGCGCCGACTCACCAATGCCCGGTGCGTCAGTTCGCTTCGTGCGACGCGGGAGGTACAGCTTGTATCACGCCGGAGATGGCGCCTGGTACCTGGGTTACCGCCGCTGCAACGCCGTCGGCGCATCCGTTTGCGGAGGAATTCAGCCACTCAGCGGTCCATATCGAGCCTACAGCTCCGACCCTCGCGCGACCGGCCTTCTCTTCGAGTATTTCGATACTACCGGATCGCGCATGGACGCCGCGAGTCCGTCGCCGGCGCTCGGTCGAGTAGATGTCACGGCAAGGAGCACGATTGTGGCCGCGCCGATGTTTTCCGAACGGAGCCCTATCTCCGATTCAGCGACTGTGTCGATCGCGCTGCGGAACAGCGCACGACAGTGAGACGGGTGCGCAACGGCTTTGCGTTGGTCGCAGCACTTCTTGCGATCGTGCTTATCGGAGCACTCGTCGCAGGAGTTTTGTTCGCAACTACGGAGGACACAAAGGCGGGCACGACGAGTGTGGCGCGCGATCTCGCTTTGATTGCCGCCGAGTCGGCGCTTGCGAGGGTTGTTGCGGACGCGCGGTTGAATCTTCCTACGGATGTCGGCGTTGCCTCGACTACGTCGAGCGCAGTCGACGAATCAGGCGTCTCAGTTCTCGTTTACATGACGCGACTCGATTCGGCAGTATACTCGATCGTCGCCGATGCCCAGCCGGATCGCTTCCATTCAGGAGCGCGCCGGCGCGTCGCTTTATTGGTGACTGCGCGCGCACGTGTGGCCGGCTCGCTGACAGTCACGCCGATTCCCGAGAGACCATGGTCGGAGCTTTTCTAAGACCGTGCCACTGGATCGTTACTTTCTCGTCATTTGAATCGTGTCTTAGTTCGAACGATTGGTGACGGACCTCACAGGCAGTAGTGCCACGCGGTTGGTCTCCACTCTCTTGTATTCATTCACCAAGGGCCGCGATGGCGTTATTTGGCCGCAAGAAGACTACCGTAGGGCTCGACATCGGATCCGGCCTAGTGAAGGTCGCCGTCGTCGATCACTCGAAGTCTGCCCCAGAGCTGGTCAAGGTTGCTATCACTCCGCTTCCCGACGACGCAATCGTCGAGGGCGAAGTGATGGATCCGCACCTGGTCTCTGACGTCATTCGCACCACTATTGAGTCGGTAGGCGCCAGCACCAAGGCGGTTATCGCCGCTGTCGGCGGTCGCGATGTCATCATCAAGCGCATCAAGACCGAACGCGTAAAGGAACAGCAGGCGCGTGAGCTAATGCGCTGGGAAGCGGAGCAGCACGTCCCCGACGTCGACTCCGTAGAGCTCGATTTTCAGATTCTCGATGGCGACGGCGATGGACGCGATGAAATGAGCGTCCTTCTAGTCGCAGCCAAACGCGATCTGGTCGAAGCCAAGCTACGGATTCTCGCAGAGGCGGGCATAACGCCCAGCTCAATGGATGTCGACGCCTTTGCGCTGCACAACGCATTCGAGATCAACTATCCGGCCGCGATGAGCGGCGCCGTCGGCCTTGTCAACATTGGTCACGAAGTCACCAACATCAACATTCTCGACGATGGCGTTCCGATTCTCACCCGCGACCTTCCAGTAGGGACGCGGCGTATTCGCGAAGACCTTCAGCGCGAGCACGGTTTGTCGGCGCCAGACGCGGAAGCGTTGATTAGAGGCTACGACCGTTCGCCGCAGCTCGATGCCGTCATCATGGCACGGACTGAAGAAATAGCTACCGGACTCGAACGGGCGCTTGCCTTTCTAGCGACATCGCTAAAGGGCGATGGACAGATGAAGGCGGTTTACACCTGCGGTGGCGGATCACGCACGCCCGGACTTACCGAATCACTTGGCCAGCGGTTGCGCAAACCGGTGGAGCTCGCGAATCCTCTCGCCACCATGTCGGTGCGAGATGGTGCGCTGGAGTCGCTCGTGACCGACGAGGTCGCGCCGCTTCTCATGCTCTCGATCGGGCTCGCCCTCCGTAAGAACTGACCGCGGAGCACTGACTATATGATCGAGATCAATCTCCTTCCTGGTGACGGCAAGAAGAAACGCCGAGCAAAGACAACGAGCGGCGTGACCTTCCGATTCCAGCCAGCGCAATGGTTCGCCGGCATCACCCAGAAGATCACTGACAAGTATCTCCTTGGCGCGATCGGCGCCGCGGGCGTTTCGGGTCTGCTCATAGCGTTCATGTTCATCCATCAGACCGCGCAGGCTAGCGGACTGGAAGAGCGCGAGATGAAGGCCATTAAAGACTCCGCGCAATTCACCGCGGTTCTCGATGCCAAGATCAAGGCGGAAGCAACGCGAGATTCGCTGTACCAGCAGATCGCGATCATCAAGTCGATCGACGATTCGCGCTACATGTGGTCGCATCTGATGTACGAGATCTCGAATGCTTTGCCACAGTACACCTGGCTCACCGAGATAACCCAGACTAGCCAGCCGCGCAGTGCGGCCGCAGCCGATACGACAGTAAAGAAAGTCGCGGCCGGTGACACCGCGAACAAATCCACCAAATCGCCCCGCGAGCAGGCGCTGGAGCGCGATCGAGCTAAAAAAGCGCGCTCTGACTCCCTCGTCGCCGCGACGAAAGAGCTGCAGTTCAGAATCGTCGGCCACACAGTCGACATTCAGGCGCTGACACGCTTCATGAAGTCTCTCGAGGCGTCGCCGTTCATTCAGAACGTGCAGTTGACGCGTTCCGATCTCGTTCAGGCCGAGGGCAAGGAAGTCACGGAGTTTACGCTACAGGCGGAGACGCAAACGCCGCCGCCCTTCGCGATAAAAACGGTTCCACTCATAGTCTCGGCGGTGCACTAACATGGCTATCGGCGCGAACATGACGAAGCGTGAGCAGACGCTGGCGGGAATTGGTCTCGTCGCTGTGTTGTTGCTCGGCGCTTACTGGTATTTCCTGTACAAACCGAAGGCCGCGGAGCTGACGGTCATGCAGGCGCACGTCGACACGCTTGACAAGAAGAACCAGCAGGCACGCGCCGATATCGCGCAGGGAAGTCTGCAGAAGCTCCGCGCTCAGTCGGCGGAATACGAACAGAGTCTGAGAGTGATGCGGCAGCTCGTGCCGAGGAGCAACGAAGTGCCGGCTCTTCTCGAAGACATATCTACAGCTGCACGGCGCGTTGGACTTGACCTCGCGACGGTCGAACCGATGCCCGTTCTGCCGGGCGAGCAATTCGATACCTATCGCTACAAGCTCGCCGTGATAGGAGGGTACCACCCCGTCGGTCAATTCCTCAGCAACGTCGGCTCGCTCAATCGCATCATCGCGCCTGTGACGATGGCCATCAAGCTCCATCCCATCGCCGACAAGACAAAGGCCCATGTGAAGAAGGGCGAATCGCTGATCGACACCGAATTTCAGGTCCAGACCTACGTCGCACGGTCGACGCCCTACGTTCCGCCAACCGCGGTGAAATAATGCAGCGCTCAATGACAATCGCAGTAGCTCTGATCGCGGCGCTCGCGAGTGGCGCATCAGCGCAAGCACGCGCGCAGGCGGCTACGAGATCGAAGACGAACGCCGCAGCCAAGGTCACCACTCCTACGCCGACGATAACCGCTTCGGCCGCCGCGAAGGCGACGGCACCTGCGCCTTTGCCGGCCGATACCGGATCCAAGGTCCTGATCAACCGCGAAGTCTTCCAGTACGAAGGCGATGGGCGTCGCGATCCCTTTGTTTCGCTCCTGACGACAAGCGATTTACGGCCGCTCCTGAATGACCTGAAGCTGGTGGCCGTGGCGTTCGATCCGCGAGGCCAGAACTCTGTTGCGGTTTTGCGCGACGTTACGTCTAAAGACCAGTACAGAGTGAGGGTCGGTCAGACTATCGGCAGGATGAGAGTCGCGGCCATTCAGGAGAAGGATGTGATTTTCACGATTGAAGAGTTCGGCTACAGCCGTCAGGAAATCCTGCCGTTCGTGGTCGATTCGACCAAAATGAGGCCACGTCAATGAGCTTTCTAAAAGCGCTGCCAGCTGCGGCGCTGCTGTTTCTGCCACCGTCGGCAGCGACCGTCCACTCCGTCAGTGTCGTCCCGTCATCCGGGAAGACTGAGGTGGTGGTCGGGGTCAGCGCCGCGGTAGATGTGCAAAGCCTCACGCTCGACGCCCCCGCGCGGATCGTGATCGACCTGAACGGGGCGACTCTCAGCATGGCCCACCGCCGCTACGATAGGGTTGCACGCGGCGGCATCACCAACATTCGCTACTCTCAATTCAGACCGAACGTCGTGCGCATCGTCATCGAGATGGATGCCAAGCATCCGTTTGACGTGAAGAGCAACGACAATGAGGTTCGCGTCACCGTTTCCGGCGGTAAGACAACCGACTACTCGTCATGGTCCTCCGACAAGGATGGCTACGTCGCATCGCCAGCGCCGACGCGTTCCGCTAACACTGTAGCAACGGCAGCGCACAAGCCCCAGACGCAGACGGCGACAGTTAAACCGCAGGAACACGCGGTCGCAACGACGACGCCCGTGAAAACGGATACGCCGAAGGTTGTCGCGCAGGTCGAATCGCAGTCCACACAAAGTTATCAGCAGGATGATCCGCCGATGCCGGCACCGACGCCCGCGCCCGAAAGAGCGGTGCGCGCGCCCAGTTTGCCGCCGGTCGCTCTGTTCTCGCAGGCGCAGCAGTCACAGCAGCCGCTCATCAACGTCACGTTCCAGGACACCGATATCCGCGACGTCATTGCGTCGTTTGCGGCGTTCTCGGGTCGGACGATCGTTGTTGGAAAAGACGTGACTGGAACTGTCACCGCCGAAATTCGCAATCAGCCGTGGGACGTCGCGCTGCGCGCAGTGCTGCAGGGCCAGGGTCTCGCTGCTTCTGAAGATGCGATTTCGGGAATCATTACCGTCGACAGCTACGCTAACATTCTGAACCGCCAGGCGTCCGAGCCGCTGCAGACGCAGCTCGTATCGATCAACTACGCGCGCGCCACGGCACTCGTTCCAACTATACAATCGTTACTCCAGAAAGATTGTCCGCAGGTTCCGACCAGCGGGAACGTCGCGAGCAACGCGCGTCCCGAGTGTATCGCACGCGGACTCGTTGCCGCGGACAGCACGACCAATACTCTGATCATCACCGAGACGGCGTCCCGCCTCGCAGACGTCCTTCAGTACGTGCACAACCTCGACGTTCGCACGCCACAGGTCGGCATCAAAGCGAAGATCATCTTCGTCAACAGAACCAACATCGAGGATATCGG
>DASQPS010000045.1:0-6932 GCA_035643845.1 Gemmatimonadaceae bacterium
GCTTGGGCGATAAAGCCCGACTCCGCCAATCGCGTAGGGTGTAAATGACATTCCAAGCGGCAACTCATAGATCAGGTTCCCAGTGAAGGCGGGAACGTTGATACTGCCGCCACCGCCGTTGAAACCGAACTGGTTGTAGGCGGCTTCCAGGCGCACGCCGATTGGCATCAGCTGGGACTTGTAGCCCACCGCTACGGCGACATTGTAGCCAGTGTTAGTGGTGTTACCCAGATCGCCCGTTGGAAAAGCCACGCCTCCAGACGCGCCGATCTGGAATGGGTTGTAACCTTGCGCCCCAGCGGATGCGGCGGCGCCGAAAAAAACGGCCGCTGCAACTAAACCCGAAAATGCACGATTCACAGTTTTCTCCATTGTTGAGTTTGGTCCTGCGACCGCTACCCGGGCAAGATGCGAACCCGCAACCAAAGTTGAAGTGATTTGTTTCTCGACCTTGCCGTCAGCTTTCAGACAGCGGCGCGCAGCAAAAGATCCACTTCGTCCAGTTCGCTCGGTGAGAGGTCCCAATCGGCCGCGGAAACATTTTTTCGCACCTGATCCGCGGACGACGCGCCCGCTATCACCGACGCCACTGACTTTCGGGTAAGCAGCCAGGAAAACGCCAGCTCGAGAAGGGTGCGATGCTTAGACTCCGCGAATTCTGCCAGCGCTTCCACCTTCTCGAGATTTTCTTCTGTGAGGAGCTTCTTGTAGCGCTCGTATTTCGCGATGCGCGTGTCCGGCGGAATCGGCGTTCCCTTCCGGTATTTCCCGGTCAACAATCCGCTCTTCAGCGGGAAGAAAGGCAGAAATGCGAGGCCCTGCCTCGTGCACTCACCTAGCACTTCCTCTTCCGGTTCGCGATGCAGGAGGCTGTACTCATTCTGAACACTTACGAAATGCGCTGATCCCTTTCGCGCATCGCTCGCCCGTTGTGCATCGCGCAGTTGCTCCGCCGAGAAGTTGGAGCATCCGATCTCGCGCACCTTTCCGGCTTTCACCATCTCGTCCAGGGCACCCAAAGTTTCGGCGATCGGCACGTCTGGGTCGGGAACGTGCTGCTGATACAGATCGACGTAATCGGTTCCGAGACGTTTGAGACTCGCATCGAGCGCTTGCTTTACGTACTCGGGTCGCGCACCGCGGCCCTGACCGGGCATGTCGTTTCCGAACTTCGTCGCGACTACTACATCACGCCGCCGCTTCCCGAGAAACCGCCCGAGCAGTTGCTCGCTCTTACCGTTCGCGTACATGTCCGCGGTATCGAAAAAATTGATTCCCGAATCAATCGCTGCGTCGATCACCTCTCTGGTGCGCTCGTCGTCAATGCGCTGGCCGAAGTTGTTGCAGCCGACGCCGATTACCGACACCTCGAGCGTTCCGATTCGTCGCGTTTGCATTCTCTATTATCTCGCGGTGGTTAAGTCGAGCTCCACATGAGTGGCGTCGTCCCGGTTGTCAAAGCAACAACGCTTATCGTCTGCCATTCGAAGGTCTGGTCAGATAGTTATGCTCTAGCGACGCGACTCAGGTGAGCAATTCGCGCACCCCGCTCGCTCTCGTCGGCGCTCGATCCAAACGCCTCCGCGATGAATGTGTACGAGTCTCTCCGCGCCTCGTGGTCGTGTGTGATCGTCACTATCATCAGCTCCTCGGCTCCGTATTCGCTTGCTACGGCTTCGAGACCGGCTCTGACAGTGTCCTTCGTTCCGATTGTGATCCTGCGGCGACGCACAATCGGTAGGGCGGTCGGCGGTTGCTCCAGAAATTTTACCGCCGTCTCAACTGACGGAACCGAGATCAGTTTTCCGGTCGTTCGCAACAGCGCGAACGCCATCCTGCTGCTGCTCGCCAGGCGCTCCGCGTCTTCGTGTGTCTGTGCGCAAAGCGCCCAGGTTGCGACCATCACCTTCGGCGCCGCGAGGCTTGATGACGGAATGAATCGCTCGCGATAGAGCTCAGCGATGTGCGCGCCTTCGGAGTTTATAAAATCGGCGAAGACGTACGGCAGACCAAGCTCTCCGGCCCAGATCGCGCTCTGCGGCGACGAACCGAGAAGCCACACTTCAGGTTTTTCCGGCCTCCCAGGAAGATGCGCGACACGCGCGAACGGATGATCTGGAGGAAGACTGTCGTCCAGATAGCCGCGCAGCTCTGCGAGTTGCTCGGGAAAGTCGTCGGGTGCCGCCTGCCGCCGATCACGCTGCAGAGCAAACATTGCCAACGGGTCAGTGCCAGGCGCTCGTCCGATTCCAAGATCAACGCGCGCAGGAAAAAGTCCGGCGATCATGCTGAATGTCTCGGCGACCTTGAGCGGACTGTAATGCGGAAGCATTACTCCGCCCGAACCGATACGCATCGTGGAGGTATTTGCGCCGATTGCGGAGATCAGCACCTCAGGGCTCGGGCTCGCGAGCATTGGCGTCGCATGATGCTCCGCGATCCAGTAGCGGTGGTATCCGAGCGACTCCGCGTGTCGCGCCAGGTCGATGCTGTTTCGTAGCGCATCACCCCCGGTCGACCCTTCGGAGATCGGAGATTGGTCGAGCACGCTCAAGCGAAGCATCACCAGGCTCCGTTAGTGATTGTCAGTCTGTTCTGGACTCCTGGCCACCCCAGCACCTTCGAGGCAAGACGCAACATCTGACTGGTTGTCGGAGTCGCACGCACGATGTCTCGCCCTTGCGTCGGAAAAAAATCCTCCGACTTGCATCCCGACTCCGTCCCAGCACTGTGATCTGACTGCTCCCTCCGGCAATGATTTGCAGAAGGCAATTCCACGTGGCAGCTCGCTGGGTGCGTACGATAGGTGGCGAACGGCGCCCGCATAACAGAATGGCAGGCCTGCGGGTGACGATTGGTCGCACCTCTTCTTTATCCCAGCGTACTGGAAAGCCGATGCGCCCGACGCGTTCCGGCCGAGTCCGACGTAGCAAACGCGCACCAGCTCGGGCGCGCCCGCCGCGTCACACACTCGCGCTGCTTTCTGATAATCCTGGTGCACGGCCGGGAGAATGAGGTCTGACTGCAGCTCGTAACATTCCATTCGATACCGTGTGGGCGTTGAATCGCACGGATAGCGAAGATCGTCCGGCTTGAACAGGACTACCGACGGCGACGGCATCGAATGGCGATGCATTCCAAACTTTCCATCGCCAAAGGACTGCATGCGCGCGCCCATGTTGTGTTCCATGAAGACGCCGCTGTAGCAGCTACGCTGGTCCCAGTCCGCGGTAAGCCGGTCACAATCCTTGAGCGACGCATTCACGTCGTAGCGATGGTACATCATGAGTCCGTGACCGGTGCCATGCAGACAGTCGAACAGCCTGAATTGCTCGCTCGTGCCGCGCAGCCCGTCGCACGGGGCGACAAGTACCTCCTGCGCGAGAGGCATTCCCATTCGCGCGTCGAAGTATCGCTGCAGAATTCCATGGTAACAGCCGGACTGATACCGATCGTCGCACTCCGACAATAGTCGCGTTGCCGTCCTCGGCGTAGATCGCACTGCGTACCCGAGTGCATGCGCGAGTGGATGGCCGAGAAGAATCAGTGACTGGTCGTTGTGGATTACGTAATCGAGAGTGCCCATCGCGAGCGCGATATTGCCCGCTGACGAGAGCGCCGCAATTCCGTCGCCGATGCAGGTAGAATAGGCGTCGATTGATTGCGCGACTTGCGGATGACACAGTTTGAGTAGCGAATCGGCAACCAGCGCCGAATCGCGCACGAAGCGCGTTGGAGTAATTGGCGCGGAGGCGAGAGTGTCGTTCGCCATGCGCATGGGGTGTTGCGCTTCGGCCCGCGACCAGGCGAGAACAGATAAGAGGGTCGCCAGCAGTTTGATCAACGAAGCGCGGGCCAGCGGGCGGAATTTCATCACCCCGGAGTATCACCGGGTGGCTCGGCCTATTCAACCTTCGGTGTTATTCCAGGCTGAGCGTCCGGTTCAGAGCAGTCGCCACGTAAACCATGTCGATGCTCTTGAGGAAGTCGTGCCAGGGCGGAGGCGCTCGAAACGCCATCCTGCCCGACGCGTCCTCCCATACGGGTACTACCACGCCGGGGATTTCCGCTGCGGCCGCACTTTTCTGAAATGCTTCCTGGATCCGCGCCTGCTCGGCCGGTGATCGCTTGCCGAATGACCTATCGACAGGAACGATTATAACGTCCTGACCATCGCGTCGCAGGTGTGCCACTTGAAAAGTGGGCATTGCGTCCATTCGCTTCGCAGCTGCTTCTCCCATGTATCATGGATGGTTTCATCGCCCAGCCAGATCGTCAATGTCGATTCTATATCACTTGAGTGCCTATTTTCTATCACCACAGTGACTTAGTGCCCTGTACGCCGAAACGATGAAAATGCGTTTGCGCTTCATTGACACAATTACTCTGTTATTTGCGCTCAATGCTGTGGCGTGTTCCGATCGCGGACAATCGAGAGCTGCGCGCGAAGTAGGCGGCACGCTGGTCATCTCGACCACCGCCGATCCGGGTACGCTCTTTCCACCGCTCGTCGGCAACATGCAAGGGAAGCAGATCAGCGAACAGATCTACGACTACCTCGCGGATGTCGGGCCGAAGATGAATACCCACGGCGATCAGGGCTTCGTCCCGCAGCTCACGGATGGGTGGCGGTGGTCGGCCGATTCGCTGTCGATTTCGTTTCACCTCAACCCGCGCGCGCGATGGCACGACGGAAAAAGTGTGAGCGCGCGGGATGTCACATTCACCTTCGCACTCAACAAGAATCCGTCGCTCGCCGGCAGTGCGATGAGCGAGCTCGCGAACATCGACTCCGTTACGGCGCCCGACTCGCTCACAGCAGTGTTCTGGTTCCGCGCGCGCGAGCCGACACAGTTTCTGGATGCAGCGGCGCAGATGCTCATACTTCCGGCACACCAGCTCGAGAACATTGCGGTTGATAAGCTCCGCGAACGGTCGCCCGCTCCGATCGGAACCGGACGCTTCAGATTGAGGCGTTGGGATAAGGGATCTTCAGTTGAAATCGTTGCGG
Source organism: Gemmatimonadaceae bacterium (assembly GCA_035643845.1). Classification (GTDB taxonomy): domain Bacteria; phylum Gemmatimonadota; class Gemmatimonadetes; order Gemmatimonadales; family Gemmatimonadaceae; genus UBA4720. Next base: position 5,012 of record DASQPS010000045.1, read on the forward strand.
ACTCAGCAAACTACCGCGGAAGAGCGAAGCTGGATCGAGTGATCTGGACGATCACGCCGGAATTCACCGCTGCACTTACACGACTCTTCAGCGGCGACGCCGATCTGTTCGACGGAATTCGCGCCGAGAATTTGCCCGAGCTGCGACGTCATCCGAACCTGCACCTCGTGGCACTCCCCGGCACCGACTACGCATTCCTCCAATTCAATCTCAGAGATCCAGCAAACAACGCGCTGCCGCATCCATTGTTTGGGGACCCGGCACTTCGCCGCGCGATTGCAATGGCTGTAAATAGAGGCGCCCTCGTAGCGAGCGTCCTCGACGGTTTCGGAGCCGTTGCTCTGGGCCCAACCACCAGGGCGTTTCCGACAACGGATCCTGCCATCCCGCAATTGCCGTTCGACTCCCTTCAGGCGAGCCGAACGCTTGATTCTCTGGGATGGAGGCGGAGTTCTCCCAGTGCACTGCGGGAGAGGGATGGACGACCGCTCGCATTCACGCTTCTCGTTCCCACATCGAGCGTGAACAGGATGAAAATGGCGGTCCAGATCCAGGCGCAGCTCCGGGCACAGGGAATCCGGGTCGATCTGGAGCCAATGGAATCCAACGCGATGGGCGCGCGCGAGGATGCACACAAATTCGATGCTGCTCTCGGCGATTGGCACATGGGGGCTAGCCCTGACGGGACCCGACAGGCTTGGTCCACAAGCGGCATAGGGAAGGAGGGAGTCAACTATGGCTCGTATTCGAACCCTCTGTTCGATTCACAGCTGGATAGCGCCCTCGAGGCGCCTCCTGAGCGCGCGCGGGGAGCCTTCACTGCGGCCTACACGACCATCAACAAAGACGTCCCGGCCTTGTGGCTCTACGAGCCGAAAACAGTCTTAGGTATAGACCGTCGGATCAAGATTCCCTGGCTGCGCCCCGACGCTTGGTGGGCGGACCTCGGAGAATGGTACATACCGGCGGCAGAGCGCATTTCGAGGGATCGACTACTGCTGAGCCGTTGACCCCTATTCTGTAGGGTTAACTACTGTGCTGTGATATGAAAGTGACCCTCCAATGATATGAAACAGGCATTTCGGCGGGGGGCAAATAGGTGCATTTTATAGCACCAAAATTCCGCGTAAACAGGGCCTCGATGATCCAGCATCAAGTCTATTTCGACACGCTTGGTTCGATGAGAGAGGACACTCCCTCATGGCGTTCCGTGTTCGCCGGATTGTCGGTCCTGCGATTTGTTGACGCCTACGCGGCTGCCGCGTCCTCTTCGGCGCGTCCAGGATGGACCCAGCTGCACAGCGTCCGCGTCGCCATCGAGGAGATGAGCGACGGCGACGTGATTCGCGGGGTTCTCACGAGCGTGGTGGACGACCTCACGGGACGAGGCGGTGTCGACGACACAGTCTGCGCTGGCCTTCTTGCCTATGGGCGCGCGCTGGATTACGAAGCGAGCTGGGGTCTGGCGACCGACGTGTTCACGAGCGTCGCGAAAATGGTGAAGGCCGAGAAGAACCCACGTCTCGCGGTGGAAGCCAACGTGGCTGCGGGCGGATCCGCGCGACGCAACGGTGAGTGGGAGATTTCAGCGCGCGCTTACTCTCAGGCTGCGTATATCGCCGATACTCTCGGCGATCGCCCAGGTGTTTTGACGGTGCAAGTAGGCATCGCGAATACGTATCTCGCCAAAGGCAATCTTCCGCAGGCACAATCAATTCTTGACGACGTCATTGTGCAGGCGCGTGACCAAGACTTTCCCAGCATCCAAGGCATGGCGCTTCACAGCCGCGCCGCAATCGCTCAACGCAGAGGCGAGACGGCCGAGGGTCTCAAGCTCGCGCACGAGGCGCTCGCGATGACCAACCGCCCTGCTGAAAGAGACCAGGTACTCGGCGACATCGCGGGCATGTTTACGCAGCTA
>DASQPS010000046.1:0-5221 GCA_035643845.1 Gemmatimonadaceae bacterium
TGGGCATTCGGCATGAGCGACGGATTTTCGATCAGAGTCATCGTGCCGTCGGTGAGATAGACCTTGTACTCGACGGAAGGGACGGTCGTAACGAGCTCGAGGTCGAATTCGCGGTTCAAACGCTCCTGGACGATCTCCATGTGCAGGAGGCCGAGAAAGCCAGCTCGGAATCCGAATCCAAGCGCAGTGGAAGTCTCGGGCTCGTAATTGAGCGATGCGTCGTTGAGCTTCAGCTTCTCGAGAGCGTCGCGCAGAGTTTCGTACTGCGTCGTATCGGTTGGATAAAGGCCGGCGAACACGAACGATCGCACCGCCTGATACCCGGGCAGGGGCGTTGTGGCGTGATTGTCGGCGTCGAAAATCGTGTCGCCCGCGCGCGTCTCGCTCACTGATCTCACGCTCGCTACTACGTATCCGACCTCTCCAGGGCCGAGCAGGTCAGCGGGAACCTGTCGGAGCTGGTTGTAGCCGACTTCATCGACCTCGTACACCGATTCGCTCGCGCCGAAAGTTATGTGCGTGCCCTTCCGGATCACGCCATCCACGACGCGGACACTCGGGATCGCGCCGCGGTATCGATCGTAGTAGGAATCGTAAATCAGTGCGCGCAGCGGGGCGTCAGCGTCTCCTTCCGGTGGAGGAACTTTGCGCACGACTTCCTCGAGCAGCTCGGAGATCCCGATTCCTTCCTTGGCGCTCACGAGAAGTATTTCGTCCGGATCGACGCCCAACAGGTCGTGCACTTCCTGCTTGCGGCGCTCCGGCTCGGCGCCCGGCAAATCGATCTTGTTCAGGATAGGGATGATCTCGAGCCCTGCATCCATCGCCAAAAACAGGTTCGAGAGCGTCTGCGCCTGAATGCCCTGAGACGCATCCACAACGAGGATCGCTCCCTCGCACGCGGCCAGAGAGCGTGAAACCTCGTAGGTAAAATCGACGTGGCCCGGCGTGTCGATGAGATTGAGCTCGTATTCCTGGCCGTCGGCGGCCGAATACGTCATCCGAACCGCATTGAGCTTGATCGTGATTCCCCGTTCCCGCTCGAGGTCGAGCGTGTCCAAAACCTGAGCCTTCATCTCACGCTTCTGGAGCATCCCGGTCGCCTCGATCAGCCGGTCAGCCAGCGTCGACTTACCGTGGTCGATGTGTGCGACGATGCAGAAGTTGCGGATGTGCTCGAGCTTCAAGTGGGATCTCTGGGTTGTGCGGGGTGCTGGGGCGGGAACCACGAAATATAACCGCCGACGGAGTACCGAACTCCTCTAGAGACTCGCGCTTTCCAATAAAAAAAGGACCGCAAAAGCGGCCCTTTTTATCGGCTTGAGGAGACTGCTGCGGAGCTCACCGTCTCGGCGGCGGACTCTCCGCTGGTTTCGACGGCGCGCTTTGCGTCCGCGGCGGTGGGCTGCTCGACGGAGGAGGTGATCGCGGCGGCTCAACGCGCGGCGGCGATTGAGTCGGCTGCATCCGCGGAGGGGGCGGAGTTTCGCGCGGCGCCGGCCTCGTATACTCGTGGGTCGTTTCTGTACCCGTAGCAGCTGCGCCCGACGGACGACTGGGCGCGTCAGTCCGACCAACCGGAATGCGATTCCTCTGCGGCACCGCAATGCCGCCACCCTGATTCCTCATATCGATCAGCACTTCCCGAGGATCACGCTTGCGCTGATCACGCGCTGTTATCGTCACGTCGCCCATCTGGGGCGGCTCTGCGTGACGGGTGATTGGAAAGTACCCGAGGGCGGCGCGCGTCCCTTCGGTGCCGGTAGGAGCATGGCGGGGAATCTCGCGTCCGAAACGCTTCGTCTTGACGGTGTCGCGCGGCTCGCGGCCAGTCCTCGGAGGCTCGACGTTTCTGGATCGACGGGAAGGCCCATAAGCCACGATCGGCATTCCACAAAGGTCGTAGCCAACAATCCTCACGCTTCGGCCCGAGCGCTGAAATCTTCTGACCCCATCGAGCACCGCGAGTCTGCTGAATGCGAGCCCGGTACTGTAGCCGCCGTTGAAGAAATCGCAGTTGTAGAGCGCGTCCGAATAGAATTGCTGCTGCAGCGAGGCGAAGCGCATGAAGTCACGCCCGATGGGCTCACCTTTCGCACCGAGATAGGAGGCGAGGGCCTGTTCGGCGGCGAAGGGCGACACGTTTTGTATAAGCCGCCTGATCGCCGTAAGGTCCCAATCTCCGTCGATCTCAATGCGCTCCAGGTTAAAAGGCGCCCGGGATGCGAGAGCGATCACGGTACCGCGAGTGTCGAAGTCCGCGTACCCGGAATTGTTGATGTAGCGCTCAGGCGCGATGACGCCGCCGCCCGACTGCGAGAAACCGGCGAAGAAATTCGGAAGACGGTATTGCTGGTGCTGCCTGAGCTTAACCGAAATGCCAGGGAAATCGGGATGAAGCACCTGGATGCGACCGTCGAGATCGACCGCCACCGCGAAGACGTAGGCATCCTCGCTGATGTCGATAGCCGGCATGACATAGTTGGACGCGACTCCGGGCCCGTTCTCGGAGACTATGCGGATGTAGGGCGCTCGGGCCTGAGCCGACGAAGTTGAGGCAATGAGCCCGATCAGAAGCGCCGATACCCCAAGCGCGGGTGCCATCTTCATTCGCCGCATACGTCCTCCCTTTGTATACAATTTCGCTCGATGTAAGCGCAAGAGTCAATCCCGAAATGCCGCCTTATGAACATTACCCGCGCTACCTGTTACTTCGTGCCCGATTTACCTTGCCCCAATGCCGCTCCCGCAACTGCTGTCGGTGGTAAAATCGCTTCCCGCTTTCGGGGAGCTTCGCTCTCGGATCCCTCAGCCCGGGGCGAGGTGCGAGATCGGTGGGTTGCATGGTTCGAGCGACGCCGTCATCATTGCCGCTCTCTCCGAGTACGCGCCGCAAAGGTTCTTTGTTGTCGTAAGCGACGACGTCGCCGGCGCCGAGCGGTGGCTCGCAGACCTCACGACTCTCGTGGAAAGTGACGCCGTGGCGTTTTACCCTCCGCGCGAGAGCTTCGGCGAAGCGGAAGCACACGCTGAAGTAGCTGGCGAGAGAGTGGAGACCCTGGAGCGCATAGGCGGAAGCGCACTACGCATACTAATCACGACTACTCGAGCACTTCTGGAGCGGACGCAGCTCCCGCGCGCGCTCGCGGCGGCGCGCCTCGAGCTCCGCAAAGGCGATAGCCGGAGACCCGAAGCGCTCGCGGCGCATCTCGAGCGGATCGGGTTCGACCGCGTCCCGATGGTAGAGGACGTAGCGCAGTTCAGCGTCCGCGGGGGAATCTTCGACATCTACAGCTTTGGTATGGCGGAGCCAGTTCGGCTCGAGTTCTGGGGAGACGACATCTCCGAGCTCAGACACTTCGATTTACTCACCCAGAGATCCACCCGGGACGCTGACGTCGCGCTCATTCTGCCAGTCGACGGGCAGATCAGCGTCGGGGAATCGGAGCCCGAACGTTCGTCGATCCGCGCCATCTTTTCGCCCGATACTGTGCTCGTCGTCCCACGAGGCACTCATATAAGGCCCGAAGTCGATCGAACCTGGATCGAAGCACAGCATCACATCGATCTTGCCCGGCGGAGAGGCGAAGACACTCCAAGCAGGGACGAGTTGTTCGAATCTCCTGAGACAGCCATGCATGCACTGATGGCGTTCGGGTCACTCGGGCTCGCTGGAGAAAACGCCGAGCTGACTTTTCCTTTTAAAGAGCCAGAAGAGATCCAGCGCGACATTAAGAGGCTCAAGCTGATCGTCGCCGATGGAATTCCTACCCTTATACTGTGCGACAACGCCGGCCAGGCCGAACGCCTCGACGAGCTTTTGAACGACGATCGGGTATCGCCAGCCAATCTGGCAATTGGAGTTCTGGATGGCGGATTTCTGATTCCCCCCGCAGGCGTGGATTTCCCTGGATTCCGCGTCCTGACGGACCACCAGATTTTTCGCCGCGAGCGACGCTTCCGTCGGGCAAGACGCTACGCTGCCGGAACCGCCCTCGAAAGCCTGACGGCCCTCAAACCGGGCGATTACGTGGTACACCTCGAGCACGGCGTCGGCATCTATCGCGGAATGGAGAGGATGTTCGTTCGCGAATCGACCGTCGAGGTCGCTGTGATCGAATACGAGGGCGGTGACCGGCTCAACGTTCCGCTCTATCGAATCGATCAAATTGAGCGCTATCGCTCGGCGGCCGACATAACCACCGAAGCGGCCCCGCCGCGCCTCCACTCGCTAGGTGGAAAACGGTGGGCGACGCAGCGAGACAAGACCAGAGCAGCCATTCAGGAGATGACGGTGGAGCTGCTCGATCTTTATGCCCGGCGAAAAGTGGCGACACGGCCCCCACACATCCCGGACACCGTTTGGCAGCGGCAGCTCGAGTCGTCGTTCCTGTTCGAGGATACGCCCGACCAAAGAACGGCTACAACCGATGTGAAGGGCGACATGGAGCGACCCCGACCGATGGACAGGCTTCTCGTCGGGGACGTGGGCTACGGAAAAACGGAAATCGCCGTGCGCGCTGCGTTCAAGGCCGTGCAAACCGGCAGACAGGTGGTCGTGCTCGTGCCGACTACGATTCTCGCCGACCAGCACACCAGGACTTTCGGAGAACGCCTCGCGGACTTTCCGGTCAACGTCAAGAGTCTGAGCCGTTTTCAGACGCCAAAAGAGCAGTCGGAGGTGCTCGCTGACCTCAAGTCAGGCAAGGTCGACGTCGTGATCGGAACGCACCGCCTGCTCAGTCCGGATGTCGCGTTCTCACAGCTTGGGCTGATAGTCGTTGACGAGGAGCATCGCTTCGGTGTCAAACACAAGGAACGCCTCAAGCGACTTCGTTTGGAGACTGACGTACTCACTCTCACCGCTACACCGATTCCGCGAACACTGCATCTGTCGCTCGCCGGCCTGCGCGACATGACGTTGATGCAGACTCCGCCCCGAGACCGATCGCCAGTTCTCACCTACGTAGAGCCCTGGGACGACTCGCTCATCGACGAAGGCATCTCACGCGAGCTCGATCGAGGCGGTCAGGTCTTCTTCGTTCACAACCGGATCGAGACCATACAGGGCGTCGCTGACCACATTCAGCGGCTCGTCCCCCGTGCCCGCATTGGGATCGGTCACGGCCAGATGCGCGAGCGCGAGCTCGAGCAGGTGATGCGAAAGTTCGTGGACGGCGAGATCGACGTGCTGGTGTCGACGATGATCGTCGAGTCGGGT
>DASQPS010000047.1:0-4023 GCA_035643845.1 Gemmatimonadaceae bacterium
GAGCGCAGCCATATCCTGATTTGTCAGCGACACGTTCGCCGCGCCAAGATTCTCCTCGAGGTACTTGCGACGCTTGGTCCCGGGTATCGGCACGATGTCGTCGCCCTTCTTCAGAACCCAGGCGAGCGCGATCTGCGCCGCTGTCGCATTCTTCCGCGCCGCAAGCTGCTTCACGAGATCGACGAGCGCCGCATTCGCTCTCCGATTTTCTTCGGCGAACCGCGGGATGCCGTTCCGAAAGTCGTCGCTGGCGAATTTCGTCTGATCGTCGATCTTGCCCGTAAGGAACCCTCTCCCAAGGGGGCTGTAGGGAACCAGGCCGATACCGAGCTCGCGAATGGCAGGGATGATTCGCGACTCGAGGTTTCGCTCCCACAGCGAGTACTCGCTCTGGAGCGCAGAGATCGGATGCACAGCGTGCGCGCGACGGATAGTCTGCCCGCCGGCTTCGGAGAGGCCGAGGTAGCGCACCTTGCCCGCGCGAACGAGGTCAGCCATAGCGCCGACTGTGTCTTCGATGGGAACGGTTTTGTCGACGCGATGCTGGTAGAGCAGATCTACATAATCCGTGTCCAGTCGTCGCAGCGAGCCATCGACGGCTTCGCGAACGTGCTCCGGTCGACTGTCGGTTCCGACGCTTTTTCCGTTTTCGATCTTGAAGCCGAACTTGGTCGCGATCACGACGCGATTGCGTGGAACTCCGATTTCCTTCAACGCGCGGGCGAGGAGCTCCTCATTCTTGTAGGGTCCGTAGACTTCCGCGGTGTCGAGGAAGTTGCATCCGAGCTCCAACGCTCGGCGGACCGTGGCGATGGACTCGCGCTCGTCGCGCTCTTCGGGCGAGCCATAGGACTGACTCATTCCCATGAGGCCGAGTCCGATTGAGGACACTGTGAGACCCTGAGTGCCGAGTTTTCGTGTGGTTAGCATATGACTGAATGTATGGCCGGATGTGGGATGTGGGATGCGGGATGTGGGATGCGGGCCGAGTAAAAGCGTCACTGCCCTGAATGTGTTCTTCTCACACTAGCCCGGAGCGCCCAACCATGCTGGCGCGCGACGACCGATGACTAGATTTCGTGTGGTAGCTCCATGCTATCGATGCGAACGGGCTCGCCCCTCCTTCTGATCTTTCTCGCCTGGCCTCTGGCGGCGCAGCAGACCCTGCCGCCCGTTGGCTCGATCGACGTCTACGGTGTTCAGCAGGTCAACGACAGTGCCGTGCGTCGCGCCGTTGGCATCGCACCCGGCGATCTACTGCCCGATAGCGCCGCGAAGGCTGCGATCCGTGCGCGTCTCCGCGCGCTTCCCGGAGTGGAGGACGCCGACCTTTTTGCGGTTTGTTGCGAGGCAACGGGCCGGACGATGCTCTTCGTCGGTATCGCCGAAGCAGGTACGCCCCGTCCAAGCTTCCGCGCCGCGCCGACCGGTAGCGCGCGGCTGCCCGCGGAGATCCTCGCGCGCGATAGCGTCTTTTCGCTGCGGTTTATCGAGGCGATTCGCGCGGGGCGCAGCGCCGAAGCCGATTCCGGCGGCCACGAGTTCTTTGCCGATTCGGCGTTGAACGCGATCCAGCACCAATATCTTGCGTTCGCGGCAACGCGCATCCCGCTGCTGCGGGACGTTCTCGCGCATTCGTCGAGTGCGAGGCAGCGAGTGTTGGCGGCGGAGCTACTCGACTACGCGCCTGACGTACGCACAGTCATCCCTGACCTTGTCGCCGCGATGGACGACCCGGTGAGCGACGTTCGAAACGCGGCGATGCGGGCGCTTTGGGTGATTGCGGCGTTCGCGCAGAAGGAACCCGGGCTGGGAATTCACGTGCCGACCGCACCGTTCATCGACAAGCTTTGGTCGCTGGAGTGGACGGACCGAAACAAAGCATCCATGGCGCTCTCGCAGCTCACCGCGGATCGCGATCCGCGGGTGCTGAACGAATTGCGCCGGCGGGCATTCCGTCCGCTTCTCGATATCGCGCAATGGACCGACCCCGGACACGCATTTCCAGGCGTGGTTCTACTCGGCCGCATTGAGGGGCGTAGCGATCCAGAGATCTTTGCGGCGCTGCAACGCGGCGACCGAACGTCGATCATTGCGCAGGCGGTGCGCATGCTGCGGGAGCGTCACTCGCACTGACGCTCGCTCGCCCCAGTTCTCTCCCCACCCAAACACTTCGGCGAGATGTACAATTGTTATATTGGAATTGTCGCGATCGAACCCTGACATTTTCACGCTCTCGCGGCATTTTCTGAACGTTATCCCAAATCGCTTCACCACCCGATCCGCCGCCTCTGCGTGAGTCTGCGCAATGAGGTTGGCCGCCTATTGGAGACGCCCGTCATGTCTGCACGTCTGCTGCTGCTCGCGACCGCCGCTTCTTTTCTCACCCTGGAATCAGCCGTCGCTCAACGGCCGGTTTTCCCACCGGCGCGCGGCCCGGGCGACAGCGCCGCTGCAACCAGAGATTCAACCGGCGTTCCAGCGATCGAGCGGATCACGACGACCAAGCACACCGTCACGATCGACGGCAAAGCAGTTCCGTACACGTCACGCGCGGGTACCATGATCATTCGCGACGACGAGGGGAAACCCAAGGCCACCGTATTCTACATCTCCTACACGCGTGACCAGCAGAACTCGACGACGCGTCCAATCACGTTTTTCTTCAATGGTGGCCCGGGCTCCGCGTCGATCTGGCTCTCGATGGGACTCATGAGTCCACGGCATCCGGAGATGGGACCGAATGGCGCGCAACCGGCGCCACCGTATAACCTCGTCGACAATCCGTACTCTCCGCTCGACGTCACTGACCTCGTGCAGGTCGACGCGATGATGACTGGCTATTCTCGGCCGGGGCCGGGCGTCAAGGCGACGGACTTCACCGGTGCATCGAACGACATCAAGATGTTCGGCCAATTCATTCGCAATTATCTCGACAAGTACGATCGGTGGGGCTCGCCCAAGTATCTCTTCGGCGAGAGCTACGGAACGTTCCGCTCGGCCGGCCTCGCGTCGGAGCTCCAGAGCAGCGAAGGTATCGAGCTCAACGGGATCATGCTGCTCGGCACCGTGCTCGACTTCCAGAACATTCTGGCCGCGCCGACGAACGACATGGCGTTCGAATGTTATCTCCCGACGTACACGGCAACGGCGTGGTATCACAAGAAGCTGCCCGCGGATCTCCAGGCGCTGACACTGGAACAAGTCGTCCAGCAGGCGCGGGACTACGCGTTTGGCGACTATATGACAGCCCTGGCGAAAGGGAACACGCTCTCCGACGCCGAGCGAAACAGAGTGGCGCAGCAGCTATCGCGACTGACGGGCGTGTCGCAGCAGTACGTGCTCAACACCAATCTCCGCATCGACCCAGGTACCTATCGCACGGAGCTTCTGCGCGGCGAGCGCGAGACGGTCGGCCGCTACGACAGTCGCATGATCGGCATCAATGGCAATGCCGCGAGCACGCGTGAGGATTACGATCCATCCGACGTTGCGCCTGCAGGCGCATTCATGTCGGCGTTCATGCGCTATCTGCACACCGATCTCGCGTACAACACCGATCTGCAGTACTACATGGGCGGCCACGCCGGACGTTGGGATTACTCGGGGCTGAATGCAGGCGGAAATCTCGGAGCCGGATATCCGAGCGAGACCGAATCGCTGCGAACCGCGATGGCAAAGGATCCCTATCTGCGCGTCTTCGTCGGCGCTGGCTACTACGACATGGCGACGCCGTTTGCGAACGCCGAATACACGTTCAGGCATCTGGGATACGATCCGACGTACAAGGACCGCGTGGAGTTCAAATACTATAAGAGTGGCCACATGGCATATTTGAATCAGGAATCTGCGGGACAGCTCAAGGCGGACATTGCGCGATTCATTGCGTCGACGGAGCATCCGAGGAACATCGCGCCGACGATGTAGTGGGCGAGCGTGGAGTACTGTCTGGCGAGAGGGGGCCCCCGAATGATGAAAGTGATGGCGAACGGTGGTCCCCGCGGTATGAGCCTGCCTGACTTT
>DASQPS010000048.1:0-3290 GCA_035643845.1 Gemmatimonadaceae bacterium
GACATCGACGCCGCGCTTCGCATCTCGCAGACAACGAGCGCGACCGTCGTGGTCACTGGATCTTTTCACACCGTAGGAGACGTGATGTCGCGCTTGCAGGTGTCTCCGTTCGCCGCGTAGCTTTCCTGAATGTCACAGGGAGCTTTGCCAGGATTTCGAGACTTTTATCCCGATCAGCTCGCCACCCGCAACTACCTGATGTCGGTGTGGCGCGATGTCGCCCGCAGGTACGGCTTCGTCGAATACGATGGGCCGCCGCTCGAGCCGCTCGAGCTGTACACCCGGAAAAGCGGCGACGAGATCGTTGGCCAGCTATACAGTTTTACGGACAAAGGGGATCGCGAGGTCGCATTGCGCCCGGAGATGACGCCAACTCTCGCGCGGATGGTCGCCGCCAAGGCGAACGCGATGCGCAAGCCGATTCGCTGGTTTTCCATCCCCCAGCTTTTTCGCTATGAACGGCAGCAGAAGGGAAGGCTCCGCGAGCACTTTCAGCTCAACGTCGACATCATCGGCGAATCTTCCATTGCCGCCGACGCCGAGCTGCTGGCGGTCGCAATCGACATCATGCGCGCGCTCGGTCTCGACTCGAGCGATGTCCGCGCCCGAGTATCCGATCGCCGGCTGTTGACGGCCGCGCTCACGAGCGTGGGTGTCGGACCGAATGAGCTGGAGTCAGTGTTTGCGGCGATCGACAAAGCCGGGCGCGAGCCGCGAGAGGTTACGCTCGACAAAGTCGACAAGGCAGTCCGGAACGCCGACGCCCGCAAGGGTGTCGAGCGACTCCTCGTGAATTCCAAGGATCTCGACGCCATGGCGCGCGACTTTGCGAGCTCTCCCGAAGTCGTGGAGGAAGTCAGCAGAATGCGCGAGTATCTGTCTTTCCTCTCGGCGCTCGGCGTAAGCGATTGGGTCGATTTTGACCTCTCAATCGTTCGTGGACTCGCTTACTATACGGGCAAGGTGTTCGAGCTATTCGATGCGAAAGGAGAGTTCCGCGCCATTTGCGGTGGCGGACGTTACGACGATCTGCTCGCGACAATCGGCGGCGTCGATCTTCCCGCACTCGGCTTCGGAATGGGCGATGTCGTTCTGACCGAGATCCTTCGCGCCCGGAAGCTCCTTCCCGACGTTGCTCTCGGCACTGAGTACTGGGTCGCTTCTGACGACGACTCGATGTTGCCGGACGTGATGAGCGTTGCCGGACGCCTCCGTGCAAAATCCCGGAGCGTCGAGTACGCTCTCAAGTCGCAGACTTTGGCACGCCAGCTCAAAACCGCCTCGACCGCGGGCGTGCGAAGCGTCGTGCTCCTGCGACGCTCCGATTTCGAGAACGGAAAAGTCACCGTAAAAACGATGGCGGACGGCTCGGAGCGAAGCGTGACACTCGATGCTTTTCTTGAATCACTTTAACTACACAAATGGCCGACGATAAGAAGCTGACGACGCGCGCCGAGGATTTCAGCGCGTGGTACAACGAGGTGGTGCTTCGCGCGGAACTCGCGGACTACTCGCCCGTGCGCGGCTGCATGGTCATCCGCCCCCGCGGGTACGGCATCTGGGAACGAATGCAGCAGCAACTCGACACCATGTTCAAGGACACCGGCCACGAGAACGCGTATTTCCCGCTCTTCATTCCGGAAAGCTTCCTGAACAAGGAGGCGGAGCACGTCGAAGGGTTCGCTCCGGAGACCGCCGTGGTTACGCACGGCGGCGGAAAGAAGCTCGAGGAGCCGCTCATCGTGCGTCCCACCTCTGAAACGATCATCTACGCCATGTACGCGAAGTGGGTGCAGAGTTATCGCGATCTCCCGGTGTTGATCAACCAGTGGGCGAACGTCGTCCGCTGGGAGATGCGCACGCGGTTGTTCCTGCGTACGCTCGAGTTTCTCTGGCAGGAGGGACACACCGCACACGCTACGCACGACGAAGCAGAGGAAGAAACGCGCAAGATGCTCGGCGTCTACCGCGATTTCATGGAAGGCTGGATGGCGATGCCTGTCGTCACAGGGATGAAGACCGAATCGGAGAAATTCGCCGGTGCGCTTCGGACGTACTCGTGTGAAGGCATGATGCAGGACAACAAAGCTCTCCAGGCAGGCACTTCCCACAACCTCGGTCAGAATTTCTCGAAGGCCTTCGATCTGAAATTTCAGACGGAGGCAGGCGGCGTCGACTACGCCTGGAATACGAGCTGGGGCGTTTCGACTCGAATGGTTGGCGGATTGGTGATGACCCACGGCGACGACAAGGGACTGCGCGTGCCCCCGCTGCTCGCGCCGATTGAGATCGTGATCGTTCCCATCTGGCGTTCTGACGAAGACAAAGGCCGCGTTCGCGCCGCAGCGCATCTCATCAAGGAGAGCATGCTTGCGTGGGAACGTCGCGTCCCTGGAAGACTCCGTGTACACGTGGACGACCGCGAGGGAATGAAGCCGGGGGCCAAGTACTACGAGTGGGAGCTGCGTGGAATTCCGCTGCGCATCGAGCTGGGTCCGCGCGATCTGGACCAAAACCAGGCGATCATGGTGCGTCGAGACACCGGCGAGAAACGCGCGGTGCCACTTTCGTCCGTCGGCGAAGATGCGGCTGACATGCTCCATCTGATCCAGGAAACGATGCTCATCGATGCCCGCGAGAGAAGGGAACAGAACAGCATTCGCGGCGGCATCACCTACGACCGCTTCCGCGAAGTGATGAACGGTGACGGTGCCTTCGTCTACGCAGGGTGGTGTGGGGACGAGAAGTGCGAGTCGGCGATCAAGGAAGAAACGAAAGCAACGATTCGAGTTCTTCCTGACGAAGAGTTCAGATCTGCCGATCCGCCAAAGACTTGCCTCAAGTGCGGCCGCGCATCCACCGCCGAGGCACTGTGGGCGAAAGCGTACTGAGCGAAGCCGCCGGCGTCCGCTGCGAGGAGGTGGCGCTCTCAGTAATTGCGAGCGAGGTAGGTACTCCGTGCTTCGTCTACAGCGCGTCGGCGATCCGCGCGCAGTACGCGTTGTTGCACGATGCGCTGCGCGACGTCGACGCGCGTCTTCACTACAGCGTTAAAGCCAACTCGAGCATTGCCGTCCTCGCACTCCTCCGCGAGCTCGGCGCCGGCGTCGATATCGTTTCGGGTGGCGAGCTGCATCGCGCCCTCCTTGCCGGCTACAATGGCCGCGACATCGTCTTCAGCGGCGTCGGAAAAACGGAGCGCGAGATCGAGGAGGCGCTCAACGCGCACGTCCTGCTCTTCAACGCGGAATCAGAGCAGGAACTCAACGTAATCCAGGGTGTCGCCAGGC
>DASQPS010000049.1:0-7082 GCA_035643845.1 Gemmatimonadaceae bacterium
TCTTCCTTCACGTAGTCGACGCCCCACGACGCGTAGGTGCGCGCGTCCTCGTCTTCGTAGCCGTAGCTGCCCGGACGTCCCTGACAGGTCTTCGTTCCAGCGTCGGTGTAGATGCCGAACTTGAGACCTTTGCTGTGCACGTAGTCAGCGAGCGCTTTGATTCCGTGCGGGAACCGAACCGAGTCGGCGACGATCGTCCCCTTCGAGTCGCGACTTACCTGCCAGCAGTCGTCGATGACGACGTATTTGTACCCGACGTCGCGCATTCCGCTCGTGACCATAGCATCAGCGGTGCCCCGGATAAGTGAGTCGCTGACATTGCAGCCGAAATGATTCCAGCTGTTCCAACCCATCGGAGGCGTAAGAGCAAGTCCCGGCTGGCGCGGATTGGGAAATCTCAGTGCGCGCGGGAGAGAAACCGCGCCAATCAGGAGTAGAGGGACGAGGGCGAGCGCTGCGCGTGTGTGGGTCCGCATCTTCGGATTATTGGGTTGAGACAATAAAGTGGCTTACCGACGCCACCGACTGCCAGCCCATGGACCTCGCAGTCACGCGCAGCAAAAGCACGACGGGGGCCGGGGTTTACGCCCTCCGTCAATTCAGCCGGCAATATTTAGAATTGCGCCGACATCCCTGAGTCTGCGCCGCGCCGAACACCGGATTGGGTGCTCCTCCGCGTCGGCTCGGAGATCTGCTCCACCACGAGCGCGATCTCCTGTTCAGTGACATCGTTGTCCCTGCAGGCGCGCGCGATGTCCGCCTGCGAGATTATGCCGACGCAGCGGCCCGCCGAGTCCACGATGGGAATTCGACGCACCTGAAGGTCAGCCATGGTGCGCTCGACGTCCCGGACGTCGTCGTCGGGTCCGCAGCATGTGGCCACCGAGGTCATCAGATCCCTCAATCTGGTGTCTCCATCCTTTCCCTCGGCGATTGCTCGAATGGCGAGATCGCGGTCGGTTACGACGCCGATCACTTTGCTCGAATCGGAATCGACAATTGGAACGCATCCACAGTCCTGATCGCGCATCACCTGGGCGGCCTCACGGGCGGTGTCATCCGGCTCGCAACATTCGGGATTGCTGGTCATGATCTCTCTTGCTCTCATCTCGAAGCTCCTTCTCGTGTCGTGGGGTTTTATCAAATGAGTTGGCGGCAAGACGCGTGCTGGGTCGGCGCTGTTGGCGCAACGATCCGCGCGTATATTCGCGCCATGCAGTGGTCACTCGGCCGCGTTGCGGCAGTCGCGTTGGCAGCGGTGCTGACATTGAGCGGGAAATCTCATGCACAGTCACAAAGTGCGAACCACGCGCGCCAGCTCCCCACCATCGAGCTGAGAGAAGGCCTCGTGATAACTCAGTCCTCCAGGATCGCGCCGCGAGTTTACAAACTGGACGCGAAGCCTTCGCTCGACTCAGCTGTGATAACGATCCGCGGCGACGACATCACCGTCGACTTCGCAGGCGCGACGATGCAGGGCATGACAGCGGAGTCGAACCCGGACCTCGCCGGTGGTGTCGCCGTTCGCGTCGACGGTGGGCGCAACGTCCGCATTCTGAACGCGAACATCCGCGGCTATAAAATCGGGATACTCGCTCGGCATGCGCAGAATCTGTCGTTAATCGATAACGATCTCAGCTATAACTGGAAACCCAGGCTATACAGCGTCATCGAGCATGAGAGCCTCGTGGACTGGCTCTCGTTTCATCACAACGACAAGGATGAATGGCTGCGCTATGGGGCCGGCGCGTACCTCAGCGATGTCGACGCGGGCGAGATTCGCGGCAACACCGTCGTTCAGGGAATGAACGGACTCATGCTCGTCCGCACGAATGGGCTACGCATCTGGAACAACGATTTCTCCTTCAACTCCGGAGCAGGGATTGGTCTTTACAGGTCGACAGGCAATACGATCATGCACAATCGCGTCGACTACGACGTGCGTGGCTACAGCGAAGGATTTTACCGACGAGGTCAGGACGCAGCGGACCTCCTGATCTACGAGCAGAGCGACAGGAACACCGTTGCGTACAACTCGTTCACCCACGGCGGCGACGGCGTTTTTCTTTGGGCCGGTCAGAGCACAATGGACACGGGCGTAGGCGGAGCGAACGACAATTTGTTCTATGAGAACGATTGCAGCTTCGCGCCGGCGAACGGAATCGAAGCGACTTTCAGTCGCAACAGCTTTCTCGCCAACCACATCGAAGGAAATGAGTACGGCATCTGGGCGGGATACAGCTTTGATTCGAAGATCGTCGGCAACACGTTCTCCCGAAATCGCACCGGAATTGCGATCGAGCACGGTCAGAACAATCTCGTCGAGTCCAACGTCTTCGCGGGTGATTCCACCGCGCTCAGGGTGTGGGCAGATCCCATCGAGCCATCCGATTGGGGCTATCCAAAGCATCGCGACACGCGGAGCAGAGACTACGATGTAACCAGCAACATCTTCGCGAAAACCAGGGTTGGGGTGCGAGCAGCCGAGACATCAGGAATAACAGTAGAGAACAATCAGTTCGTCGACGTGGACTCGACGGCGGCTATTCACGACTCCACGCGCTACACCTTCATTCGAAACGCGGTTAGAAACGGTGGATCCAACGCGCTCTTCGTTGGCATGGCAATTGGACTCCCTCGCCAGTTCGAAGCGGTGGTGCCGAAGCGAATTCCCGGCGGGTGGATGCCTCTTCGTTCCGACACATCTCTATCTCGCCGGCCGCGCTCGTCGATCATCGTCGACAATTGGGGACCGTATGACTACCGATCGCCCAAGCTCTGGCCTGTCGATAGCTCGCGTGAGATTCCTTTACGCCTGCGCGTGCTCGGACCTCCCGGAACCTGGCGTCTCACGAAACAGCGAGGCGTCGCCAGCGTCTCGACCACGAGTGGACGAGTGGGCGACACGATCGACGTGACTCCTGCGCCGGCATCAGCTAGCGATTGGGAGATCGCGCTCGAGTACGTTGGCCATTCGGTCGTGTCACCAAGAGGCGTGCGATCGAACGCCGGCGCTCCCTACTCGTTTTCATACGAGCGATTCGAGCCGAGGATGGATTGGAAGACAAAATTTTTCAAGTGGACCGACAGTACGACCGATCCGCGCAAAGGTGCCCAGGCAACGAAAGCGCTAATGCGCTCTGCTCCGATCCTCACGGCGCACCTTCCGCGGTTGGATTACGAAGGCTCGCGCACTCTGGCAGGTCTGCCACGCGAGAATTTTGCTCTCGAAGCCAGGGGCTCTGTTGATCTGCCGCCTGGCGCGTACACTCTGCGAACGATCAGCGACGATGGCGTTCGAGTCTGGGTAGACGGCGCGCTCGTGATCGACGACTGGAAGGCCCACGAATCAGCGCTCGATTTTGCCACGCTAAGTCGCGGGCACCACGACCTGCGCGTCGAGTACTACCAGGCCGACGGATGGTACGAGCTCAAAGTCGACATCGTGCGGGGACACGATTGGTCGCCCGCATCGCCGCCCTCGCCCTAGATCTTCTTCAGCGACGCATCCAGCCGATCCAGTCCCGCCTCGAGCTGTGATCGCTCCATTCCGAACCCGATTCTGAAGTGATCGTCGAGGCCGAAGAAACGGCCCGGCGTTACCAGAGATTTTTGCTGAAGCAACCGCTCGACCAGATCGTCGACGTTCCCTCCCTCGAGGCGAACGAAGCCAACCGTGCCAGTTTCGGGCGGTACCCACGACAGTTTCCTTTGCCCTTCGATGAACTCGGCCACGATCGATCTGTTTTTGTCGACGCGCGCGCGCTGGTTCTTCAGCAAGATCTCACCGTTGTCCAGAGCCCGCACCGCGAGCCGCTCGGCCGGGTGAGACATGGAGCTCGCGAAAAGTCCGTTCAATCGTCGGAGTCTGATCGCGAGATTTGATTCGGCGAGAACCCATCCGGCGCGCAGAGCGGCGAGGCCGAAGACTTTAGTCAGGCTCCTTGTCGTGACGAATCGCTCCGACAGGCTCATCGCCGTCGCTGCCTCTCCGGGCCAGCCGTAGATCCACTCGAGGTAGACCTCGTCGACGAGAACCTGGAAATCGCGCGCCTCGGCCAGACGTCCCAGGTCTTCCAACTCGGATCGGTGCGCTATCGCTCCGGTCGGATTGTGCAGATTCGACAGAATCACGAGTCGCGTGCGCGGTCGAAGCGCGCTTTCGATGCGATCGACATCAAGAGCAAAGCGCTTCTCTTCGCTCCGCTCGAAATAGTCGACTTCGCAGCCGAGGTAGCGAGGAACTGTAACGAGCGGGTCGTAAACCGGCGACTCGGCGACGACGTGATCGCCGGGCCCGACGATCGCCGCGCAAGCAAGATGATTTGCCATCGACGTTCCGTGCGCGAGAACGACATTGTCTGGCCTCACCCCATATCTCGTCGCAATCCGCTCGAGCAGCGGCGCCCAACCGTATTCGTTGTCAGCCACCATCGTGAAATCGTCGACAGATGGCGACAGTAGACTGACATCACAGGGCGGAACACCGCTTATCGCGAGGCTATACGGAAGAGTGCCGTGCGAGCGCGCCCATTCGAGGTACTCGCTCTCCAACGGCCGCGTGATCTCTGCCCTCACGCTGCCTGCCTTTTCCAGTACGCGTACGCTGGTGTTCCGAGCGCTATGAGAACGACTCCGAGCAACGCGTTTCGCGGGTTCGACCAGATTGCGCTGACGACGACGTAAACTGCCACGATGCAAAATAAACCTGGCAGGAGAGGATATCCGGGCATGCGAAAGACTGTCGGTGTTACTCCAGTTCGCGCGTCGCGACGTCGATACGCGAAGACTGTCGCGACGATCAATCCAAAGAAGATCCAGTCACCGAACACGACGTAGTCGAGCAGCTGACCGTACGTGCCCGAGAGTGCGAGAGCGACTGCCCACACAGCCTGGATGACGATGCCGAGCGTCGGCGTGCGATAGCGCGGGTGAAGTCTGGCGACGGCATTGAAGAACAGGCCATCCGCGGACATCGCCTGAAGCATGCGTGGCGCGGAGAGAATGCCGCTGTTCACGAAGCCAATAGTGGAGACAATGATGCCGGCGGCCATCAACGCACCGCCGACGCGCCCCATGACCATGCGCATTGTATCAGCGGCCGGAGCGAGACTACCAGCGAGCCCGGTCGGACCGAGCGCCCTGATGTAAGCAACGTTGGCGAGGACGTAAACCGCGATCACGACGAGAATGCCAATCGTCAGCGCCCTCGGTAGCGTGCGCTCGGGGTCGACGATCTCGCTCGCGATGTTGTTGGAATACTGCCAGCCGCCGTACGCGAACAAAACCGGAATCAGCGCGATACCAAGCGCTCGTACGGTGCCAAAACCTTGAATGGTTTCGCTCGGAGTCGTGGCGTTCAACCCTCCCCGAGCCAGAAAGACGCCCACGAAAATCAAAACGGCGAGTGCGACGAGCTTGAGGATGGTGAAGATGTTCTGCGTTATGCTGCCGGATCGTATCCCAAAAAAGTTCACTACCGCGAGCGCGACGAGGAGCGCGGCGGCGAGCGGTTTGATGTAGAGGGTCGAGACTCCGAAGAGGTCGACGGTGTAGCGCGCAAAGGTGACAGATACGGCGGCGATTCCACCGCTGTTGATGATGAAGAGAAACGTCCATCCGTACAGAAATGCGTAGATCGGTCCAAATGTCTCGGTGAGATAGACGTAGCCGCCACCGGCTTCCGGGCGTCTCGCGCCCAACTCGGCGAAAGCGAGCGCGCCGATAAGCGCGACTCCGCCGCCAATGATCCACGTGACGAGAATGAACGCGGAGCTATGGACTCGCTGCGCGACGATGGCGGGGTTGAGAAAGATGCCCGCGCCGATGATGCCGCCGATCACGACCATCGTCGTGTCGAAGACGCCGAGTCGTCTCAAGTAATTGGTGGCGATCGGTTGTGTCGGCATCGCGGATGAAGCTCGCTGCGCTGGGGGACATCTTCAATACTGTATCTATCTCGCAGGGCCCCTGAAATCAGGCCACCGAGACGGAAGTTTTAAGCGGATGAAGCGGATTATCCGGATCAATCGGATCGTTCATACCGGCGTAGGAGGGCATCTCACCGGGCCGGGATTTTTTTGGGAAGTGCCGCTCGGGCTGGCCTCTAACGCCACACCGAACGCTCTACCGGCGCAGGCTGAGGCCGCAGACCCTCAATGCAGAGCGCCAAGAGACGCTCTCAACGCAAACAACAAAAATCACAGTCCTGGCGCATGGGGCCATAACGCCGCGAGGAGCGATCCGATTGATTCGGATCATCCGCTTCATCTGGTCGAAACTTCGTCTCGGTAGCCAGAACCCAGGAGCCCGGCGCTAGGCGCAGTTCCTGCACTTTATGCCGTCAACGAGACAAGGAATCGAGATGACCACAGTCCAGGCGCACGAGATCAACTTCAGACACGACGTCGACGCCGTACTGGCCGAAGCCAAACAGCAAAAGCGGCTCGTCCTACTCGACTTCAGCGCCGCGCCTATGTGAGGGGGCTGTGCTCGGCTGGATGCCGAGGTCTGGCCGGATGAGCGCGTGGTGAGCTTCGTCAATGAGAATTTTCTTGCCGCGCGCGTTCACGTAAAAGATGATGCTGAAGCGTTTCGCCGCTACGGCGAGAAGTACAATGCCCAGTGGACGCCAACCATTCTCGAGCTGGATTCCGACGGGACCGAAATCCACAGAATCGAAGGCTTTCTTCCAAACGATGATTTTCTGTCGCAGCTGATGCTGGGCCGCGCGCAGATCGATTTCAAGGCCGGAAAGTTTCCGGAGGCGGAAAAGCGTTTTCGCGAAATCGTCGATCAGCTGCCGAATACCGATGCCGCTCCCGAGGCTCTTTACTGGGCCGGAGTCTCTCGCTACAAGGCGACACACGACAACTCGGCCTTGAAGGCAACGGCGAAGGCGTTTGCCGACCGTTACCAGAATACTGCCTGGGCAAAGAAGGCGAGTATCTGGCAGTAGACGTTAGATTCGCGCGCCGAGTTTTGAGTTCTGCCGAAGAACCTCTCGTCAGAGTCGCCAGAATTCAGGAGCCCGGCGCGATAGGAAGAGAATGCCTCTCGAGCGCCGCTCGATCCCAACGACC
>DASQPS010000050.1:0-4553 GCA_035643845.1 Gemmatimonadaceae bacterium
CTGTGCACCTGGAAAAAATGGAAGGTCCTCGAGGAGCGGTTCGTCCTCATCCCAGTCTCCTTTGGGCAGGACCGCGATGCGAGCCGTTCCACTTCGAATCGAAAGCTTGCCGTCCCATGTTCCCACAAACTTGCGTACTCCCGCAAGCCCTTGACCTCGGCCGGGGTCCCTGAACCGAGACGCTCCCCGCATAACGGTCTCCTCGAGCGCCTGGCCATCGTCCCAACGGTCGCGCCTCTGAAATCCGGGCGCGGATTCGAGCGATTGCCTGAAGCCGATGCCGGGGTCGCATACAGCGATGACGACGACTTTTCTGCCGCCGAGTCTCACCCGCCAGGTGTAGGTTTGCACCGCGACCCAGCCGCCACGCCCTGCGTGCTCGACGATGTTCTGGCAGACTTCGGACAGAGCCATCGTGAATCTCATCGTGATCTTTGCGTCGAGATTCAGATTTTTCACCAAGGCATCCTGCGCTCGCTGCTGAATTTTGTCGACGACTTCGTGGACGTCGTCGCTTTTGGAAATCGACGTCACTTCGAGGAGCACGCTGGTCTCCCCGGCCGGCTTCGCGGTTTTCACTCTGCCCTGCAGCTCGTAGAGCTCCGCTGCGTGCTTGAAGAAATCCATGCGCGACCAATATTGGCTGACGTTTTCCGCCTCGGGCACGTAGAGCACCGGCCGTTCCTGTCGCGACTGCGCGAGTGCCAGCAAAGCCGTCAAGCCGTAAGGCGATGCCCAGCGCGCGTGCCTGGTGTCGACGATGATCTTTTCGTCGAGCGCCAATGGCGCGACCTGATCCAGCACCTGCTCGAACGACTTGTCTTCGAGCGAATGTGGGACATTGATGATTGTCGTCACTTGATGCTGAGTTCTCCGCGGAGATAGTCGGCGAGGCCGGTTGCGCCGCGATGGTCGACGTTCTTGGCCGCGGCATCGAGCGCGCGGTCGATCGCCGCGTCAAACTTATCACCCGCGAGCAGACGCGAGAAATAGGTTGCGCCCCAAACATCGCCGCACCCGGTAGGATCGCCGGAACCGATGTGTTTCGTCGGCTTCGCCGGAAGTTTTGCAGTGCGAATTGCTCCTGATGGCGCCGCGAGCGCAGGCCGCCGCAAATCCGCGAGTCGTTGAAAACCCGGTGCCGCGAAGTAGACGACGCCTCTGCTACCAAGTGTAATGGCTATAAAAGAAACCCCCTCTGCCAGGGCGATAGAAGCCAGGGCCATCGGGTCGTTGCTCATCATGCTCATCTCGTCCTCGTTTACCTGAATGATGTCGAAACACCGGCACCACGCCGCCGGATTCGGCAATGGTCGGAGGACGCGCATTCCGTTCGGCTGCACCGCCAGCAGAAGCGAGTGGATGTCGCAGTAGATCGGGCCGCGAAAATGTTGTCGAATGAGCTGCGCTGTCTCGAGATCCAGCTCGAATCCGCTTATGAGGTTGATGTAAAGCGCGTCCAGTCCATTCAGAAGCGGCTTGAGTCCCAGCCAGGTCCAGCCGGGGACGCCCCCGCTAAGCATCTCGCAGCGTCGCTCGTCGCTTTGATAGTGCATCACGACGCGATTGTTGGGATGCGGCACTTCGATTGGGGCGGCATCAGGCGCCGCGCGCTCGAGATTCGCGACGAACTGTCTCGCCGAATGTGCCAGGTCGCTGCCGACCTTGAGTATCGGAACGAATTCCCAGTCTGCGGCCAGCGCTGCATCGAGAGCACCAAGCGCGTAAGTGATGCCGCCCCACTCCTCGACCGGCGCGTCGCGCGGATCTCGGCCGTGAATCACGTCCCAGACGAAGCTGCCCATCACTCCGACACGTTTTTTGCGCGTCATAGATTGAGGCGCGTCATCTGACTCTGCCCATTCTGGCCGCGACGCGTTGCACTCGGCTAAAGCTCTCCAAGCGCCTGCATCTTGAACGTCGCGATCGCGCCGACCACACCAGCGGATAGAGGCAGCGCACCTGCGACGATCTTGCAGGCCTGAACTGCGGGCTTGAACGCGCGTCGCTTGACTTCCGCCCGCAGCGGCTTGAACAACTCGTCGCCTGCCTGGGTCACACCGCCGGCCATCACCACCACATCCGGATTGAATGTGTTCAGCAGATTCGACACTCCGGCGCCGAGGATGCGGCCAGTCTCTCGAACGACTTCGGTCGCCATAGTGTCGCCGTGCTTAGCTGCTTCGTACACGGTCTGAGCCGTGATTTTTTTCAAGTCTCCACCGACAAGAGAGAGGAGTATCGATTCAGTCTCGTCCCCAAGCACTGCCTCTCTCGCACGGTCCGCGATTGCTGGACCGGACGCATATGCCTCGAGGCAGCCATAGTTTCCGCACTTGCAGAGCCTGCCGTTCAGATCGATTGTCGTGTGTCCGATCTCCCCAGCAACGTCGGACGCACCGTGATAAAGTTTGCCTTCCAGAATCAGACCTCCGCCGATCCCGGTGCCGAGGGTCATCCCAACTACGTTGTAGCCGCCGACGGCCGCGCCGCACCAGAACTCGCCGAGGGTTGCGCAGTTCGCGTCATTGTCGAGGGTTGCCTCGAGGTGCACGCGGTCTGAAATCTCATCACGTAAAGGAAAATTTTTCCAGCCGAGATTCGGTGTGACGATCACAATTCCTTTTTCGCGATCGAGCGGTCCGGGCGAGCCGATTCCCACGCCGAGAAAATCCGAGCGCTGTGCCCCGGTTTCCGCCATCGTCTCGGTGATGACCTTCTCGATCATCCCCGCGATTCGTTCAACCACTGATTCCGCGCCGCCCTCTGCCAAAGTGGGACGCGTTTGCATTGCGATCTCGCGGCTGCCATCCACGGGCATGGCGCCAGCGACGATGTTCGTTCCGCCAAGATCGACTCCGACGATGTAACGCTCCTTCGCACTCATACAGGCACCGGTGGGTTGAGGACTTCGCCGAGTATGCTCGACACGTATTCAGGCTTTAGATCACGCATGCAGCGCCAGTGTCCAAGAGGGCACCGTTGTGGACCATGCCGATCGCACGGGCGGCACGCGAGTCCTTCGATACCTGCAATCGCGCGACGCGTCGCAAGCGGGCCGAAACCGAACTCCGGCACTGTCGGGCCGAAAATCGCCAGAGTCGGAGTTCCCATCGCCGATGCAAGATGCTCTGGCGCCGAGTCATTCGTCACTATCGCCTGCGCTCGGCCAATCAGTTCGGCGGAGCCGAGAACGGAGAGCGCGCCGGTAGCGTCTATGACACACCCGCTGGGGAGTGCGGAGGTAATCTCCTTTGCCAGCTTCGTGTCTGCGGGAGACCCGATGACCGCTATCCTCAATTGCTCGGCGAGCGTTTTGGCAAGATCGACGTAGTACGGCCACCGCTTCGTACCCCACGCGCTGCCCGGCGCAATGGCGACAAAGGGCTCGTCATTTCCACCGTGCTCCCGAAGCAGAAGATCGACAGAATGACGGTCGTCGTCTGAAGGATAAAGTCGTGGACGTATTTGGTCCGGTGTCGGCGGATCGGCGCACTCCGACATCGAGAGCGACCACAGGCGTTCAGCGTGATGGCGGTCAGGTCGATAGGGAAGTTGTTTGGTGTAAAGCACACGGCCAGTGGAGCTCGCGAACCCGATTCGCTCTCTGGCGCCCGTCATCACTGCAATCAGTCCGCTCCGGAAAGAGCCTTGCGCGAGATACGCGATTTCGTATGGGCGCCGCGAGCGGAGATCTCGAACCGTTTGCCAAAGATTGAGCGTCGACCCATACGTTCCGCGCTTATCGTAGGGGATGACGTTCCGAATATTCGGATTGTTCGCGAGAACCGAAGCGCCTTGCGGTGTCGCGAGCACGTCGACGGGTCCGCGCTTCGCGAGCTCCGCGATCAGCGGCGTCGTAAGAATGACGTCGCCCAGAAAGCTCGTTTGAATGACGAGAAATCCTCTCACTCAGCCTCCGCAACGCGAACCAAGGCGTCAATCCACCTGCAGGACGGCAAGAAATGCCTCCTGCGGTATCTCAACCGAACCCACCTGCTTCATGCGCTTCTTTCCCTCTTTCTGCTTCTCGAGAAGTTTTCGCTTGCGCGTAATGTCTCCGCCGTAGCACTTCGCGAGCACATCCTTGCGCAGCGGCTTGACACTGGTGCGCGCAATGATCTTCGATCCGATCGCCGCCTGGATCGCGACCTCGAAGAGCTGTCGCGGAATGAGATCCTTCAGCTTGTCGGCGATCTTTCGGCCCCACTCGTACGCCTTGTCTTTGTGGATGATGACGCTGAACGCGTCCACGGGGTCGCCGTTGATGAGCATGTCGAGCTTCACGAGATCGCTGCGCCGGTACTCGAGCATCTCGTAATCGAGCGAGGCGTACCCGCGGCTCACGGTCTTCAGCTTGTCGAAAAAATCCAGAATGATTTCGCCGAGCGGAAATTCCCAATCGAGCTCGACACGCTGGGTGTCGAGGTAAGTCATGTTCTTGTATACGCCGCGGCGCTCCGTCCCGAGCGTCATGATCGGACCGATGTACTCGGCCGGGACCATGATGCGCGCTTTCACATACGGCTCTTCGATGTAAGCGACGACCTGCG